>JBAVAA010000657.1:0-7993 GCA_049585515.1 Terriglobales bacterium
TGGTAGAACAGCCTGCACATCACTTGCCGCGACAGACCGGGTGCCGGCGTCAGAGGCCGAAAAGGACCTCCACTTTCAGCCAGAGCGATATCGAGCGGGTGCATGTAGGTCTTCGCAGCGGTTTCCCGCACGATCGCGGCAGCGCTGCCAATATGATCGGGGTGGCCGTGAGTGAAGATCAGGTGCTTGAGTTGGTGTGGGGAGCGGCCAAGCCTGCGGATCGCCCCGAAGACAGCTGTCTCCTTATTCGGGTAACCAGCGTCGATCAGTGTCAACCCGTCGTCGGCCTCGATGAGGAAGGCGTTTGAGAACCCCATCGGGATTACGTGCACACCTTTGATTACTGGCTTCACAGCCATACGCAGAACCCTGAACCGATCAGAGAGTAGCGATTTGAGAACGTCAATCGGGCAAACACTGTAAGCGTGTTCACTTTTCTCATGGCTGATGGACAATGTGGGGACCAAACAATGTCGGGACCAGACAAGGACGTCCCCCCCGCGCTTCGTGCCCGTCTGGAGCCGCGCCCGGCAATCTATCAGGTCCCAAGTTCGTCGACCGTTCATCCCAGTAACTTGCCGGCGACCCAGTAATCGACGCTGAACTTACCCGGACCCGAACAGATGAGCCAGATAAAGAAGAGCACGTACAGGACTTCCGGAAGGTAGAGGAAATCGTCAAGCCAGCTGAGAGGCGAAAGTCCTTTAGGCAGGGTGGAAACCGCGCTGGTTACGGTGGCGACAATCATATCGATCATTAAAGCCGCCGAGGCCGGGCTCGAAAGAAACCCTACGGTCACCAGGGATCCGCCAACGAACTCGACACCTGCCACGAAATAAGCCGTCTGGCGGGGAAACGGAACCTTGGCCTTGACGAGCGTGTCGTAAACAGGTTTTGTGCCGCCGGCGACAAACAGTTTGTTTCCTCCAGAGATGGCGAAGAACAGCCCGATCGAAACTCGTACCAGCAGGATGGCATATTGTTCCCAATCACTGCCGCCGGACAGCGCAAACTGGACCAACCGTTTCCAATCCATCTATCCCTCCGTCGCGGTGTCGTTAGCGCAATCTCGCGGCTCAGTATTATGCGTCCATCCGTTCGACCCATTGAGCGCGAAATGCGGGAGCCGGGAATGGATCCGCAAAGTACTGTGTTTCCCGCGCAACTTTGTCGCCCTTGAACTCCATGATGCTCACGGTATAGGACGGCTTGCCGTCATAGGTCAGGATGAATTCGGTGACCCAAAGGTCACCGCTGCCGATGATTCGCCGGATAGTAAATCGCTTTTTGTTCGGCTGACTGGCGCGTTGGTTCTGTATGTTGCTCCGACCGCGGGTGCGCTCGCCTGACTGCGGGTAGTCCAGCACTGCGTCCTCGCGATAGATGAGGTGCTCGGTTTCAAAATCGTTGGCATCGGACGCCGCCCAATGCTGGTCCAGTGCCGCACGGATCTCTTGATCTCGCACTCCGGAATTCTGCGCCTTCTTTGGTTGATCGTTCGTCTGTTGATCGCTCATCCTGAGCCTTCAATTTGATACGAAGCTGGATGCTTTAGCGGAACCGGAGTGTACGATTCGTCAAGTCGCGCTGTTTTCTCTGGGGGCCCGACTAAGGTGGGAACCCGTCCGCCATCCACTTGGCGAATAGCTCAATGCGAGATTGCTGCCACGGGCCTTCTCCTCTTGGTGGTGGGGGCGGCATTACAGCGCCGCCGATTCCACGAATGCGATCGTAGATGGCGCCAGCGTGCTTCTTGACGTCATCGTAACTTCCCAGGTTGAACGCCTTGCTCATGCCTTGAATGTCTCGCTCCGTGAAGAGCGGGCGAATGTCCATTTGAAAGCTCGTCGTTTTTGTCATTGTGCCTCACAGGTTTTGGATCGCACCGATGTCGCGGTCTCGTGAATCCAAAACTTCCTTTCTCTTGACGTGTATAGGCTTTTCACTTCGAGTTTGAACCGAAAAATAAGGTAACGTCGATCAACGCGGCCATCTTATCTGCCGCCGTGTCCAATGAAAATCCCGGTCGATTCTGTATGCCTCGGACACCAACGACGAGCCGATGCGGACGTCGATCGAAGCAGTAACCTAGGCCGCTTTTTTCGCTGCGAGTAAGTTTATACCTTGGCATCGGCTCTGCGCCGGGTGCGCCACTCATTCGCGGATTTTGCGAAGTGAGAAGCTGCGAACAAAATTTGGTTTTCGGGGCGTATTGTTCCCAGTGGAACACTCAGTTTCTACCTGTTGTCGATGAGTGCCCGCAGGGGCCCGAGCCAGGGTTCGTAGCGTCGCCAGCGCGCCACGGAGGTGCGATAGATCGGCTGCCGGGTCTGCCACTTGCTGGGGGTCTTCACGGCGCGCGGATTGGATTCGGGGCGCAGGCATGCGTCATGCCATGGCAGGCCGCAGGCCGCGATGATCCGCCGGATGACTGGTTCGGGCGCGCAGGTCAGGTTTTCGTAATCGACTTCGATGAAGCGATCGGCCGGCAGCACGCTGCGCCAATGGTCGGTGAGGCGCTGGTAGCTGCGGAAATAGGCGACCAGTTCGACGCCTCCGGTGGGAAACGCCAGGCCGGGATGGAAATGCGTTTGATGGATCGACAACGCGGTGTCGACTGCTGCGCGGCGACAATGGATGATGGTGGCGCGCGGGAATGTCAGGTGGATCAATCCGGCCCAGAGGAAGTTGAACGGCATCTTGTCGGTCACTCGCGCCGCCGTCGGCGAGATCGCGCGCAGCACGCCGAGATAGTCGGCCGCCGCCTTGGCTAGAAACTCCGTCTCTTTGAGGGTCGCACCGTTCCCGTCCCCGCTTAAGCGGTGCCACGACGCCCCGCGCTCGTTCCAGAAATGCAACTCGTCGCCGGCACCGACCTCGGGATGCATGGAGACGATCTGCTCGACCAGAGTTGTGCCGGAGCGCGGCATGCCGACGATCAGCACCGGGGTCGCATCCGGGCTGCCGAGTTCGGACGCCCGCGCCATCAATTCGGGCGTGCAGAGGGCAATCAGACGGTCAACTTCGGTGGAGAACGCGGCCGAGTCGAACGACGTAGCGGCGCGACGGACGGCGTCTGCGGCGTCGAAATGCTGCATGGCCAAAGCGTAATCGCCAAGATCGTCGGCCGCTTTGCCGATCGCGAGGCGAACGCGGAGGCATTGCGCCGCGTCCAGCCCAGGCGTGGCCAGGGCGGTTTCCATCCGTTGCAGCAGACCGTCGTCTTTGTCTTTGCTCGTAACGGGGCGACACCGGACCAGATCGTAGTAGCATCCGGCAAGCAGCGGCGCGATCGCGATGGCGCGCTCGAAGCAGGCATGGGCCTCGTCGAAACGGCCGAAGTCGGAGTGCAGATTGCCAAGCAAATCATAGGCCATGGCGTTTTTCGGATCGGCCACAAGCGTCTCCCGCAACACCTTTTCGGCTTCCTGATTGCGATTCTCGGTCAGCAGCGCGCGCGCCTTGCCCAGACGGCCGAATCTGGTCTTGCCTCCGGTCGCCGCGGCGCGGCGGAAACAACCGATTGCCTCGTCGCGATGGCCAAGTTCGTGGACCAGTGCGCCGGCGCGGAACCACGCCTCGGTTAGGGACGGGAGCAAGCGAGTGGCGCAGTCGTAA
The DNA here is from genome assembly GCA_049585515.1 of Terriglobales bacterium. GTDB lineage: Bacteria > Acidobacteriota > Terriglobia > Terriglobales > Acidobacteriaceae > Acidiflorens. The sequence continues at coordinate 3,619 of JBAVAA010000657.1, forward strand.
GCAACGATTGCCCTGCGGATCTCGCCCAGTTTCTCGAGGGCGATTCCCAGGCGGAAATAAGCATCCGCGTAGCGCGGGTCGGCGGCGACGGCCCGCTGCAATGCCGCGATGGCATCCGGAACGCGGCCTACCTCGAGGCAGGCGAGGCCGAGATCGTGCTGGATGATGGCATTGGACGGCTCCAGCAGCGCGGCATCGCGCAACGGCGCGATCGCATCGGCTGGGCGTCCGATCCGGAGAAACTGAGTGGCCAACGCAAGCAGAGGGGCCACCTGCGGCGGCGGGGCTGGGTTTGGAGACTGGGACATGCGCGAACCTAAATCTGGAGAACCTAACCGGGAAACCTAACTTTCGAAAATCACTCGTGGAATTTGTAGCGTGGCGATGGTAATCGCCGGCGCAAACTGCCTCCCGATCAAGATCTGCCAACCATGATCAGCCAAGGGAGAGAATTTTGCCATAAGCCCGCTCTTAACGCGATTCGGATGGGCGACCGTAAGCATATTGCTACCTAGGGGAATCCCCTAGCCGAAAAGTGGGACTTCCTTGGAGAAATAAAACGGGGGCACTGCCCTTGTGCCGATATCGGAATGGGTCGATTCTAGTTTTTCGATTCGAATTTTGAATCGAACCAATCGGCATTTTTGCAGGTTGCGTCGGCGGGGTCGCCCGCGTAGGGCGACACGCAATTCCGAGCACTTCTTCGCGGTTTTATCTGGAGCGGTTTTATCTGGAAAGGAGCGAACCAGCTATGGCCACTGAGGCAGTCCCCTATGGTCGGTCTACGCAAAAGGCGCCTGCGGTAAAAGAGGTGCACATTCTTTGGATCACCGCCGGCCTTGGTTGTGACGGCGATTCGGTTTCAATCACGGCGGCCACGCAACCCAGCGTCGAAGACGTGTTGCTGGGCGCGATTCCTGGCTTGCCTAAGGTACATCTGCACAATCCCGTGCTCGCTTATGAATGCGGCGACGACTTCATGAAGCATTTCTATCTCGCCGAGGAAGGCAAACTAGAACCGTTCGTTCTGGTGGTGGAGGGTTCCATCCCGAATGAAAATATCAAGAAGGAAGGATATTGGGCGGGAATGGGAACGGATCCGGTAACCAAACAGCCCATCAAGACGACCGAGTGGATCGACCGGTTGGCACCGAAGGCCTTGGCGGTGGTGGCCATCGGGACCTGCGCTACTTATGGCGGCATTCACGCCATGGAGGGGAATCCGACCGGCTGCATGGGAATGGCGGATTACCTGGGATGGGATTGGCGATCCAAGGCAGGTTTGCCGATCGTCAATGTTCCGGGATGTCCGGTGCAGCCTGACAACTTCATGGAGACGGTCCTCTATCTTCTTTATCAAGTGGCGGGTTTGGCGCCGATGATTCCTTTGGACGATCAGCTGCGTCCGACCTGGCTATTTGGCAAGACTGTGCACGATGGTTGCGACCGGGCTGGCTACTACGAGCAGGCCGACTTCGCGGAAGTTTATGGGTCTCCGAAATGCATTGTGAAGCTCGGATGCTGGGGACCGGTCGTCAACTGCAACGTCCCGAAGCGAGGGTGGATGGCGGGAATTGGCGGTTGCCCGAACGTGGGCGGGATCTGCATCGGATGCACCATGCCGGGGTTCCCGGACAAATTTATGCCGTTCATGGATGAGCCGCCCGGCGCTAGGGTCTCGAGCAGCAGTATCGCTCCGTACGGCAAAGCGATCCGCGCGCTGCGTTCGATTACTCAAAACACGGTTAATAAGGAGCCTAAGTGGCGGCATCCGCGTCCGGAGCTGACTACGGGCTATCACGCGCGAAGTTATTAGTGGGCGTTGGCCTCGGGGCTAAAGTCCGCTTCTCTTATGGGGTGTGGGGTCGGCAGGGATGAACGGTTTGCGGAGAAAGTCGTTTTGCGAGCGGGAGCCGGCGCCTCGGCGGCTAAAGCCTTATTCAAGACATGGCAGTTATCGCAGCGGTGAACCGCTGCGCCACCCAAAATCAGGTGCCGTATCGGGTTTTTAGCAAGCTGTGAAGCCGTGCCCTGCCCCTAACCTTCGAGGCGAGAATTGCGGCATCGCTGACGCGATGCCCTGATACGAGACCCGAGTTTTTTGCGAAGCCGGATGGCTGGCAAGTTTGATCGAGAAATTTATAAGGAGCGGATCGCTATGAGCACCATTACTGCACCGACGAAAGACGTTCCCACTAAAGGGAAAAACCTGGTGGAGATGAATTGGGACCCGATTACGCGCATCGTGGGCAGCCTGGGGATTTTTACCAAGATCGATTTCGACGCTAAAAAAGTTGCCGAGTGTCACAGCACCTCTTCCATCTTTCGCGGCTACAGCATTTTTATGAAGGGAAAAGACCCGCGCGACGCTCACTTCATCACCAGCCGCATCTGCGGCATCTGTGGTGACAACCACGCCACCTGCGCGACCTATGCGCAGAACATGGCGTTCGGAGTCAGGCCGCCGCACATTGCGGAGTGGATCGTCAACCTCGGCGAAGCGGCCGAATATATGTTCGATCACAACATCTTCCAGGACAACCTGGTGGGCGTCGACTTTTGCGAGCAGATGGTGAAGGAGACGAATCCCAAGGTGCTGGCCAAAGCGGAAACGACGCCAGCGCCCCACGCGAACGAACATGGCTTCCGCACCATCGCCGATATTATGCGGGCGCTCAATCCTTTTACCGGGTCTTTCTACCTTGAAGCTTTACAAATGAGCAGGATGACCAGGGAGATGTTCTGCCTGATGGAGGGACGCCATGTGCATCCCTCCACTCTTTATCCGGGTGGTGTGGGAACGGTGCCGACGGTGCAGCTATTCACGGACTATATCGTCAGGCTGATGAAGTATGTGGAGTTTATGAAGAAGGTCCTGCCGCTGCACGACGACTTGTTTGATTTCTTTTACGATGCGCTGCCGGGCTACGAGGAAGTCGGACGCCGACGGGTTCTGTTGGGATGTTGGGGATCGTTTAACGATCCCGAGCACTGCGACTACACCTACAAGAACATGACGGAGTGGGGCCGGAAGATGTTTGTTACGCCGGGTGTGGTGGTCGACGGCAAATTGGTCACCACCGACCTGGTGGACATCAACCTGAACATCCGGATTCTGCTGGGCAGTTCCTATTACGACGATTGGGCCAACGCGGAAACGTTTGTGAAAACCGATCCGCTGGGAAATCCGGTGGACAAGAACCACCCGTGGAATCAGACCACGATTCCACGGCCGCAGAAGCGCGACTTCAGCGGCAAATACACATGGGTGATGTCGCCGCGGTGGTACGACAAACGGACGGGCGATCATCTGGCGCTCGATACCGGCGGAGGGCCGATTGCACGCTTGTGGTCCACGGCGCTCGCCGGACTGGTGGATATTGGCTACATCAAATCGACCGGCAAGAGCGTGAAGATTTATTTGCCGAAAACGATGTCAAAGCCGGAAGTGGAGTTCGAGTGGAAGATCCCGGCTTGGAGCAATTGCATTGAGCGCGACCGGGCGCGGACGTATTTCCAGGCTTATGCGGCGGCTTGTGCGCTGCATTTTGCGGAGAAAGCGATGGCGGAACTGCACGCTGGCAAGACCAAGACATGGTCCGATTTCAAAGTGCCGGAAGAGGCCATTGGCTGCGGCTTCCACGAAGCGGTTCGCGGCGTGCTCTCGCATCACGTGGTGATTCGCCAAGGCAAGATCGCCAATTATCATCCATATCCGCCCACTCCATGGAATGCGAATCCGCGCGACATTTACGGCACTCCGGGACCCTATGAGGATGCGGTTCAGAACACTCCGATCTTCGAGGAGAATGGGCCGTCCAAATTCAAGGGCATCGACATCATGCGCGCGGTGCGGAGCTTTGATCCGTGCCTGCCTTGCGGCGTGCATATGTATCTGGGTGGCGGGAAAGTATTAAAGACCCATCATTCCCCGATGTTCGGCGTGCAACGTTGAATTGAGAGAGCGTTTAATTAAAAGGAGTGAAGGTCCGGATTGTTGCCTTCACTCCTTAGTTTTCTAATGCGGATGAAAGCCTCTATGGCGGACGACAGGGATTTCCAATTGAAGGTCCAGCGGATCGGCGAACTGGTCGGTGAGCTGGAGAAGATTGGGGATGCGGAGAATCGGGCCAGCGCAAAGGCTCTAGTGCAATTGCTGCTGGATTTGCACGCTGCCGGTTTGGAGCGAGCACTGGAGATCGTCGCTAAGAATGGCGATGCGGGACAGCGCGTGATTGACGACCTGGGCCGCGATCCGCTGGTCAGCAGTCTGTTAGTACTCTACGGACTACACCCGCTTGATTTGGAGAGTCGCGTCGTGCAGGCGGTGGAGAGAATCGCGCCCAAGGTGCGCAAGGGGGGCGGTGAGTTAGGG
>JBAVAA010000658.1:0-12650 GCA_049585515.1 Terriglobales bacterium
CCGAAAGTCACCGCCGGACGATCGAATCCAAAGTCAAGAAAACTTGTGTCGTGACGGGGCTTTGCTGCGTCTTGCTGGGCCCTGGCTTCGCGGCCAGAGCATCGTTACGGCCAGCGCAACCGCGATTCCCAGCGAGACTTCCAGGAAACGATGCAACCCGACAATCCAGGGAGCACTGGCATGTGGGATGAGCAAGACGATGCTCAACGTGATCCCGGCAAAGCGGTATGCGGCGCCCACGCGCAGCAAGAACGCCAACAGCCCGCACAACAGAATGCCGAGCCCGTAGACCACAACGCTGGGTTTGACAAATGTGGCGAAAGCCGCGCCCAGAACGGCTCCCAGCGCTGTGCCCACAAAGCGCTGCCAACCGAGAGTCAGCGGGTGGATCGTCGATTGGACGATCACGATCGTGGAGATCGGAGCCCAATACGACTCAGGCATCTTCAGCAGTCGGGCCAAGAACAAGGCAATCATCGCCGCAACCGTCGTGCGCACCGCGTCCAGAACGGAATCCCGGTATATTCCGGGAAGAATCCCCGCACTTGCCATCGCTCCTCCGCAGTCCGCTAAGAGCCGCTATTGTATCGTGGCGTTTTCGCGTTCATGATGCGGCGGGCGAGGCAGATCATGGATCCGACGATAGGGCCGATGACAGGCCTGGATGGTTCCGGGAGGAAGGTCTTCTTCGCCTTGCTGGATATTGCTGGGTTGGGTTGATGCGTTTGCTGGATCAGCTTTCGCGTCCGGTTGTGGGCTCGGCGAGGTTTCGCTGGTGGTCTTGCCGAGGGCTGCGATGGGAGTTTGCCATTCCGATTCTCTTTCGACATCAATGACAACCTGGTCTGGCTGCGGCTTTTCGAGTTCGATGCGCTTGAGATTTGACGAAGCGATCTGGAGCGCGTAAAGCATGAGGCTGGCGGTTTTGCGTTCGAGTCTTTTTTGCAGGACCATCTGCATGACCTGGCGAATGACGGTCTGAATGGAGTGCGCATCTTCAAAAACCGGGAGGGTGATCTCGCCGGTTGGGTACTCTTCTGGATTGTAGTAACAGTCGGCAGTTACGGGACGATTCTGCTGGTAGTAGAAGCAGAAATTCTTGCTGCGTAGAGCGGGCGAGCCGCATTGGGTTCCATTGACTTTGATATGACGGCAACGAGGTGCTTCGTATGATGACATTTCTTCTCCTAATTAGTTCTCAGTTCTCGGTTCTCAGTTACGGACTTAGAGCTATCACCCTTGGGTACTCGGTATATTAGAATCATCGACTTAGGCTTGCGCTTGGCGGCAAAGTCTTGAAAGAGAGATAGTTATAAGTAAAGTCTTGATTCTGCATGAGTTGTTGGATCATGGATCATGGTCCTTAGTCTGCCGGAATAGGTCACGGCTGGCGCGGAGTCGTAAGTTGAGAGGCCGCGCCCCTTAGCTGCTGTGTTTGCTTTTATTTCTATTATAAGGTGGGTTGTCAAGTGTTACTGCGGACTGCGAACGGTGAGGGTAGGTTTCAGCAGTGTCAGATGCGGAAGGGCAGCAGGCTGAAGAAAAGCAGCATGCCAATCAACCGAGGGACAAGCGGGCAAACTATTCCGGCGCGAAAGGCGAATCGCAGTTCCCCCCTGCCCTTTCCTTTGTGCGCCATTTTCGTGAATGCGATGACGCTGCTCAACCCGAGCATCGCCGAACAGATACCGAAGGACCAAAAGAGCAACAACCCCTCCGTGGCAAGCTGTGGGTTGGGTTGATGCATCATTTCGACAAACGGCGGCGTAACGGGAGCGAAGATCAGCATGGCTATAAGTAGATTGAATGACCGGCCGAGAGGCCAGAACGGCGCATTGGCGGCGACCCCGAACAGCGCAATGAAAGCTGTTGCCGTGCCGAGACCGAGCGCAAATGCCAGTGATTTCCTCCCACTACGGAACAACAAATAAAGCAGTACAAGACCGAGCAAGCCCCGAAGACCAAACGTGAATAGAAAGAAGACTAGGTCGTTCAGAGGGCCAAAAGGAGCCGCAGCCACATATTCTCCGGCCATAGAGATCGTGTAAATCAGGGCGAAGCATCGGGCCGCCCATAGCCACCGCGATCTAACCACACTGATCGGCTCGCTTTCGGCGGGGAGTACGCTGTCGAACATAGGTGGCTCCCATTTTAATAGGAGTGAGAATCGAACCGCGCAGACGCGGAGGTGCCTCGTAGTTGTTTAGGACGGATGCGACGGGCGGGTGGGCCACTTTGATGACCACTCGGGGATGAAAGACTCAGTGGGCTGGCGACCGTAGAGGCCACTTCTCGAAAAGCGCGAGAAGTGGCGCACGGCTAAACCGTCCGATTCGGCGGCTTGAATCTCAGCGCTGAAAAAGTGTGCGTGGGAAATCGGTCGTCCCTCCGGGACTTGAATCACTCTTCCCACTTTTCCCCAGCGCCGAGGCGCTGGGCTATTATATTTCGCCCCTCCGGGGCTGGATTCTCTTACACTCAGTTCCACCCGATTGCCCGAAACTAGTTCTCACGCACACTATGAAAGCGCCGCTCCACCCAAAAGCTAACAATAAAAAGCCCCGCTCTTGCGAACGGGGCTTAGTAGTTGCGCCGAAGGCGCGTCTGCCTTGGACGGCTAGTCCTAGTACATGTCGCCCATGCCGCCGCCGTGGCCGCCGCCGGGCATTGGAGCTTCCTTCTTTTCCGGAATGTCCGCTACCAGGGCTTCGGTGGTCAGCATCAGCGCGGCGATCGAGCCGGCGTTGGTGAGTGCGGTGCGCACTACCTTGGTCGGATCGAGCACGCCTGCCTTGACCAGATCTTCGTACTCTCCGGTCAGGGCGTTGTAGCCGTAGTTGTTGTCTTTGGAGTCCTGGATTTTGCCGATTACGATTGCACCTTCTTCGCCGGCATTCTCGGCGATCTGACGCAACGGTTCGGTTATGGCGCGCTTCACGATGTTGACACCGATCTGCTCGTCACTTTCCAGTTTCAGCTTGTCGAGAGCCGGAACGCAACGCGCCAGAGCAACGCCGCCGCCGGGGACAATGCCTTCCTCGACTGCTGCACGGGTGGCGTGCATGGCGTCTTCGACGCGCGCCTTCTTCTCTTTCATTTCGGTTTCGGTCGCGGCGCCGACTTTAATGACGGCAACGCCGCCTACCAGTTTCGCCAACCGCTCCTGCAGCTTCTCGCGGTCGTAGTCGCTGGTGGTCTTTTCGATCTGGCTGCGAATTTCTTTTACGCGGCCCTGGACGTCACCGGGCTTGCCTTTGCCTTCGACGATGGTGGTGTTGTCCTTGTCGATGGTGATTTTCTTGGCCTGGCCGAGATCGGCGATCTGCACGTTCTCGAGCTTGATGCCGAGGTCTTCGGTGATGGCTTTGCCGCCGGTCAGGGTTGCGATGTCCTGCAGCATGGCCTTGCGGCGATCGCCGAAGCCGGGAGCCTTGACGGCCGAGACTTGCAGCGTGCCACGGAGTTTGTTGACAACGAGGGTGGCGAGCGCTTCGCCTTCCACGTCCTCAGCGATGATGAGGAGCGGCTTGCTGCTCTTGGCGATCTGCTCCAGCAGGGGCAGCAGGTCTTTCATCGAGCTGATTTTCTTTTCGTGGATGAGGATGTAAGCGTTCTCCTGAACGGCTTCCATGCGCTCGGGATCGGTGACGAAGTACGGAGAGAGATAGCCGCGATCGAACTGCATGCCTTCGACCACGTCGAGCTGGGTTTCGAGCGTCTTCGACTCTTCTACGGTGATGACGCCATCTTTGCCGACTTTCTTCATGGCTTCGGCAATGATCTTGCCGATGGTCTCGTCATTGTTGGCCGAGATGGTGCCTACCTGGGCAATCATTTCTCCGGAGACGGGCTTGCTGAATTTATCGAGTTCGCCTTTCTCGTGATTGCCTTCCTTGTCGACCCGGCCGGTGATGAGGACGACGGCTTTTTCGATGCCGCGCTTGATGGCCATTGGATTGGCGCCAGCGGCGACGGTCTTCACGCCTTCGCGATAGATTGCCTGGGCTAGAACGGTGGCGGTGGTGGTGCCGTCGCCGGCGACGTCGCTGGTCTTCGAAGCTACTTCGCGGACCATCTGCGCGCCCATGTTCTCGATGCCGTTGGGCAATTCGATTTCCTTGGCAACGGTGACGCCGTCCTTGGTAATGGTCGGCGAACCGAATTTCTTTTCAATGACTACGTTGCGGCCCTTGGGGCCGAGAGTTACCTTCACAGCGTCAGCCAGTAAGTTGACGCCGCGGAGAATGGCCTGTCGGGACTCTTCTCCGTGAACAATTTGCTTTGCCATTTTCTTTATCTCCTCAAGTTCGATTGCAGGACCTGGCCTGCGGAATAGTTTTCTGAATTAGTTCTCAGTTCTCAGTTGTCAGTTCTCAGTAAAGACTCACGCTGCTGACGGTTGGCCTGAGGTTGAGAGCTTCGTCCCTGATACCAGACGGGGCAAGCCCCGTCTTTACAGCTTAACTACCGGCGTGAGCCGGCCATTTCCTTCTTGGCTGCGCCGGAGAGAATGCCGAGCACTTCTTCTTCACGCATGATGATGAAGTCCTCGCCATCGATCTTGATCTCGGTGCCGGAATACTTGCCGAACAGAATGCGGTCGCCATCTTTTACGTCGAGCGGCCGGACCTTGCCTTCTTCGTTAATCTTGCCTTTGCCGACGGAGACAACTTCTCCCTCTTGCGGCTTGTCTTTGGCGGAGTCGGGGATGATGATTCCGCCACGGGTGGTATCGGCCTCTTCGACCCGACGGACCAGAATGCGGTCATGCAGCGGGGTGAATTTGGTTGCCATAGTTGCGTACTCCTTTCAAGAGTGGTTTGGGGAATGGGTGAGTTCGAATTTTGGGTCTGCCCCCGAGATCCGGGGCTGTTAGCACTTGAATGCTTCGTGTGCTAATTATAGGAATGTGAGCGGGGAGTTGTCAAGGACTCAGCTCTTTATGTTAACAAGTATTGTGTAATCAATATTTTAGAATAATCATTCAATTACGAGACCGCCGTCATCATCTCCGAACGCGGTCGGTGTTCACACCATTTTTGCGTGGCTGCGCATTATCGGCCCGATGACCGACTCCTACCTATCTCCTACTTAAACTTCTTCCTGGCTGCGAATTCCGGCGGCAGTTCATCCCCCTCCTCCGGCGGATTCCCCTTCCCAACCCGCTTGAGGATGCGCTTGATTTTGGCCGGGTCGGCGCTGCGGGCCCGGGCGGTGAAGTACTCTTCCGTTCGCAGAGCGGAAATCTTCTCCGCCACAGCCACATTGATCAGTTGATTCAGCGCCACACCTTCGGACTCAGCGAGCTTGCGCGCCTCATCCAACAAAGACGGCTGCAAGCGCAATGCAAAATTGCTTCTTCTCATGACATATTCCTCCGATTCGAATTACTCGCCCTCGGCACTCCCCAGCGCACGGAGAAATTCGCCGGGGCGCATTACCCGGCACCCAAACCGGCCGGCGATCGGGTTGAAATCCCGTTGATTAAAAGTCACGATCGCATGCGCCTGTCCATTGACGGCGGTTTCCAAGACCATATCGTCATTCGGGTCAGGCAGTGCGGGTCTCCAACGAAACGCGAACTTCACGCGCTTGCCCACGAGAGCCAGACCATCGAGAACATCTACGACGTCCTCTTCGTCCGCCATGGAAGCTTTCAAGTGCTCGGGACGCGTTAGAACGGATTCGTATTCCAGCATCAGCGGCACTGAGAGCAGCAACTCGAAACGTCGATCGAGTGCCGCCAGCAGAATCCGGCGCGAAGCACCGGTGTCGCTCCGAAACGCGGCAACCAGAACGTCCGTATCGAGGACGCAAGAAAACACTAGTTAATGATATTGCCAGCAATATCATTAGTCAAGAGGAGGGTTTGGAGATTGTGCCGAAGATTAAAAGTGGCCGCGGGGTCCCACCTTCGCTCGCGACCATCCAATGAGCGCCGGCGGAGCCGTAACATCAGCTTGACAGTTCTAGCTCCTGGCTTCTTTCTCCATTGCCAGTAACTGTTGTTTTCGCTCTATGCCCCAGCGGTAGCCGCCTGAGTCGCCATCTTCGCGCACTACTCTGTGACAGGGGATCGCTATGGCTAATGGGTTAGTGGCGCAGGCTCGGGCTACGGCCCGGGTGGCTTTGGGCATGCCGATTTTCTTGGCTATGGCGCTGTAGGAGCGGGTTTCTCCGCGGGGGATTTTTTGCAGGGCTTCCCAGACTCGGCGCTGGAAGGCGGTTGCCCTTATGTCTAGCGGCAGGGAGGGATTGTTTTCCTGCCCTTCGATCAGGCGGGCTATGCTGTCCCGCCATACGGACATAGCGGTGTCATCGTGGCGGCGCTGGGCGAAAGGGAACTCTCGCATCAATCCTTGCTGCAGTTGCTGATCGGAGTCGGCGAACCGGATGGCGCAGATGCCTTTGTCGGTGGCCGCTATCAGCATGCGTCCCAGAGGGGAGTCGGCTATGGTGTAACGGACTACGGCGGCTACGGCGCCTCGGCGGTACTTTTCCGGTGTCATTCCTAATTGTGTGGCGGTGCGCTCGTAGAGTCGACTGCTGGAGCCGTATCCGGCGGCGTAGAGGGCGGTGGTTACGTCGTGGCCAGCCTGCAGATTTTGTTTTACCTGGCGCAGGCGGACGGCGTCGATGTAAGCCTTGGGCGACACGCCTAGCACGGACTTGAAAGTGCGCTGCAGGTGGAAGGGGCTTAGGCGGAATTCCTTGGCCAGTTGGCTTAGCGTCAGGCGGTCGTCTATGTGCTGCTCGATGTAACGGCACATGGCGCGGACCAGGGCGGATTGCGGGTTTCCGTCGGCGGCTTTGGGACGGCAGCGCAGGCAGGCGCGATAGCCAGCCTGCTCGGCCTGGAGAGCGTGGTCGAAAAACGTCACGTTCTCGCGGCGCCCGCGTTTGGCGGGACATGAGGGGCGGCAGTAAACGCCGGTGCTCGACACGGCGAAGACGAAGGCGCCGTCTAGAGAGCGGTCGCGACCGAGGACGGCTTGCCAGCGGCGGGCGTTTTTCTGAACAGCAGCCGGAACCGAGATTGGGTCATTGTTCGCGACTATGTTCGCGACTATGCTCGCGGCTTTACTCGCGATCTCGTTCGACAATCGGCTTGACTCCGGGGTGGGTTTCATCGTTTCTTCTTCTGAGAGTATCGCATTGGTGGCCATGCAGGTAACATAGGGCCGTCGCGTGCCCGCGGACTATCCGAATCTTGCGGTCAAACATTTTTTCCCGCGACGGCTGGCAAATTTACTTGACGAGGATCATTTATGAAATGGAATAGCAATATCAACGCAATATGGCTGGTTGTGCTGGCTGCTTTGGTGGCGCAGGCAGGCGCGCAAATTCTGACCGGCGATCAATTGAAGAAAATTGCCCCGTCTTCGTTTTATTTTTCGGGACAGAGCGGAGCGGTGCAACTGCGGAATACGACTGGAATGAAGAACTCCGCCGGCAAAGTGGTGCTGGCAGGCATGGTGGATACTGCGGGGTATGCCACGGCTCTCGCGGAAAAATATCAGGGCTTCCTGATCACCGAAGCGAAGGTTAGCTTTGAGGGAGCTGCGCTTGACCCGGGCGAGTACGGATTTGGGTTCAAGGATGGCAAATTCATCGTTATGAATGTGGCGGGAACCGATGTGATTTCCGTCGCCGACCACGCAGACGATCAGCTTAAACATCCGGTTCCACTGAAGCTTGAGAAAGACGGCGCTGGTTACCGGCTATACGCCGGGCGGAAGTATGTGGTGTTGAAGGCGGATTAGTGGGACGACGATTGTTATTTGGGCCGGGCGGGGACGCCCGGCGGCTCCACTCTTGAGGGGCTCCGTTCGCGCTACGAATAGCACGGAGATAACGCTGGGTTGGTTACTCATAAAGTGCAGACAGTTGCATCCGCGGGGTGGCCCCATCCCCAGGCTTTCTTAGTAACTCATTTAATAGCCTGCACTTACGTATTCCGTCCGAGATGGTTTCACGGGTGCACTTATTCCTCTCGCAAGCCCAGCGCTTATGGGCGGCTTGGGGGCAACTTTTGAGCGTCATTTACAGCACGGAGTGCCTGGCTCCTCGACCTAGAACGGCAAGGCAGCCAGTATCCATGTTGCCCCTGCTGGTGATCCTGTTCATCGTCTCCTACAGCATTCTGACCATGCTGGTTTTCGAGCAGGGCCGGACCATCGAATCACAGCGCAGTTTAATCCGCGAGATGCTGAAAGACAGCACGCAGCTGGCTGCATTGAAAGACAAGATGGCTCGTGACGACAGCAAGCGGATCCACGACAAAGTGTCGGTGCAGGCGGACCCTAAGGGTGCGAATCCAGCGACGAAGGAAAAAGGATCGGACAAGGCAAAAGGCGGTAAATCGGCCCACTCGACTAACCAGGTTCCGGGGAAGCCGGCCGCTGATTTAGAGGATGTGCGGCGATCCACGCGTGTGATTTAGCGGACGAGATAGATCGGAAGTTAGATAAGAAGTTAGATAAAAAAAGAAGAACGGTTCTGTAAAACGCGGCCCAATGTGGGGGCCGCAATGGAAGCGAGACCCTATTATGAAGGTTTTGGCCCTGGCCCTGGTTTTGTCTCTTCCCGTGCCCAAGTTAACCTCTCCAGCTCAGCTAACTTCGACCTCGAACCAGCAAACGGCAAAGCCCAAGGGAGGGCAATGGTATTTCGCCGCCACGGGGCACGCTGTTTATTGCTACGGTCCGGTGATGACCATGCCCCAACCGGAAGGCGGTTTGTTGAAAGTTGCCACTTTCTGCCGTGGCGAGAAGAGCATGGTGCCGCTGAAGGATTAAGTGGATTTGGCTCTTGGCCGCTTCTATTGTGGCGGGAGCGTTGTGCGCCCGGGAGTAATCGTCGGGCGGCTAAAGACTGCACTCGGTCGTCCCTCCGGGACTTGAATCATTCCTCCGACTTTTCCCAGCGCCGAGGCGCTGGGCTATTATATTTCGCCCCTCCGGGGCTGGATTCAGATGCAAACTGCCCCCAACACCCGTATCTGGTACACGTTGACGCGAAGCGGGGAATGACGAGACAATAGCAGCCGTCTCGACGGCCATAACCCGGCCTCCGTTTTAAGTATGAATGTGCGAGCCGATGCGGCCAGGAATCCTCAGCACTGGCGGTTTCCCGCAGGATGTTATTCGACGTTAACCAGGGTCACGACAGCCGCGCTCCTGATTTTTGTTGTAGCCTCTTCGTCGTTGGCGCAAACTCCGGTTCCCGTCAGCACGTCTGTATCTTTGCCCACGGTAGCGCGGGTCAAATCGTCTGGCTGGTGGCCGACTAGAGGGGACGCGACACGAGATAGTTTCGTGGGCACGGCAACGTGCGCGCGATGTCATGCTTCCAAGGCCGCTAGCCAGCAAAAACATGCCATGGCCCATGCCGCTGTTCACGCCGCGGATGCGGAGATACTTCAAAAGCACGACCATCTCTCCTTTCGGCTAGGTCCTTACCGCGATGAGATCGTGACCAAAGGCGAGAAGAGCGTTTTGACAGTCACCGCGGGCGATGGCGCGGCGCCTCTCTCTATCGACCTGCTGTGGGCGTTTGGCGTCGGTCACATGGGGCAGACTTATGTCTACGAGAAAAACGGCAGCTTCTACGAAAGCCATCTGACTTTTTTTACGTCTTCGCAGGACCTGAATATCACTCCGGGACAATCTGTGGCCACGCCAGAAAGCTCGGAAGAGGCTGCGGGACGCCGGATGCCGCCGTCAGAGAGCCGCGCGTGTTTTGCCTGTCACACAACCGCTTCGGTGATCAACAATCAACTGGATGTAAATGGCGCTGTACCGGGAGTCACCTGCGAGGCCTGTCACGGGCCGGGGGCCCGTCATGTGGCCGCCATGAAAGCGGGAAAGCTGGAGGAGGGCGCTCACCTGATTATGAATCCTGCGCGCCTGGATCCGGTTGAGTCGGTCGATTTCTGCGGCGCCTGCCATCGCACCACGGCAGATGTTGTCAACGCGAACGATTACATGGGACCTGGCGCGTTGAATCTCCGTTTTGCGCCTTACCGCCTGGAAAACAGCAAATGTTGGAGCAAACCAGACGATCGACTTACCTGCATTGCCTGCCACGATCCGCATCAGCCGCTGGAGCACGATGCTTCGGCGTACGATTCACGCTGTCTGCAATGTCACGTGAATCAGGCGGGCGCAAAAGCAAGCGAAGATTACCCGGGCGCGGCCTGCCCTGTAAGCACGAAGAACTGCACAACGTGCCACATGCCCAAGATCGAATCTCCCTTCCAGCATTCGACCTTCACCGACCACTGGATCCGCAAACCTCAATAGCAGGATATGAAAATGTTGCGCAGGGACTACTCAATAAGGAGTGGCTCGTCGCCTTACCGTTCTTGTCCAGGCGGAATCATAAGCCATGCGACCGCTGCACCTGCCAGAGAGAGGCCTGAGCAAATCAATACGACAATTCGGAATCCATAGACAAACGCTTCTCTCACGGATTCCTTTAGAGCGGCATTCAGAGTCGGATCAAGCCCAACGGGCAGCTGCATGCCCGCGAGCTTGATCTCATTTGCCTGCAGCTCTTGCAGAATGTAAGAGGGCAGGGAGAGGCCAGCCAGAGTTCGATTTACGTGAAGACTAAATGCCTTCACCATTACGATCCCAAGCACTGCAATGGCGAGCACTCCGGCTACCCGCGCGACTGCATTGTTGATTCCAGAAGCCGTGCCGACCCGGTTTTCCTTTACTGAATTCATAACGACGGTGCTGAGAGGGGCGACGGTGACCGTCATCCCGAATCCCAGGACAATTATGGCCGGGAAGAACGAAGTCCAATAGCTATTTCCAATGGAAGGCACAGCGAACAGAGCGAAACCTGTCGCGGCAATGAGGGGGCCGAGAATCAGCGGACCTCTTGCGCCATAGACGGCAATGAGTCCGCCAGCCCAGCGGGAAAGAAGAAACATCAGCAGAATCAGGGGAAGCATAGCAATACCGGCTGTGGTTGGGGAGTACTCCTGGACCTGGATCAGATTCAACGGGAACAAGAAAAAGAAAATTCCAATCGCTGCATACAAAAGGAGCGTGAGCAGGTTCGCACCACTAAATCTGCGGGATCCGAAGAGCGTGAGTGGCACCATCGGAGAAGGGATGTGGGCTTCGACGAAAACGAACGCGACAAGACCCCCGAAACCAACCATCAAACTTCCTTGGACCAAGCGATCAGTCCAACCCAAGCTCACCGATTCGAGAAAACCGGTGACCAAGCCGCCGAGCCCCAGCGTGGCAAGGAGCGCTCCAATCCAATCGATGCGTCCGGCAGCCGCGCGCTGGCTTTCCGGAATTCGCCAAAGTGTAATGGCCGTCACGGCTGCCGCAATCGGAAGATTGATGAAGAACGCCCAACGCCAGGAGGCATGCTGAACCAGCCAACCGCCAAGAACGGGACCCACTGCAGTGGTGATCGCTGTAAAGCCCGACCATGTGCCGATCGCCTGGCCACGACTCTTTTCGTCGAAAGACGTACTGATAATCGCGAGACTTTCGGGTACCAGGAGTGCAGCTCCCACACCTTGGACGCTTCTGGCGACGATCAACTGATGAATGTTTGAAGCAAACCCACAACTGGCGGATGCAACCGAGAAGATCGCCACCCCCACCAGGAAAATCATGCGGCGGCCTAGCTGGTCACCCAGAGAGCCCCCGACGAGAATCAACGCTCCCAGGAACAGGCCATAAGACTCGACCACCCATTGCACATCTACCACCGTTGCATGAAAACCAGTCTGTATCGCAGGCAGAGCGACATTGACGACTGTGCTGTCGATGAATGCCATGCTCGAGCCGAGAATGGTTGCAGTCAATATCCATGGTTTGCTTTCTTCTTGACACGGAACTTCGCTAACCCCCGATCGCAATACGGCTTCATCGCAAGGCGCTCTCATGGGGACTATGGATGCTATTCAGGGTGCGTTCGGTCCGAAGAGCATGGCCGTGCCGATCACCGGTCACAAAATACGCTCCGTCCTGGAGCGCTACAACATCGTTGACGAAGCCGACCTTGCAGACGCTGCCAGCAAATTGCACCAAAACTGCGGCAGACACGCAGTTACACCTTGTAACTGCTGTCTTGCCTAACTAGCTTTCTCGTGAATGGGTTGGGTTATACTGCTCTCATCCAAGGGCCCGTAGCTCAAGTGGATAGAGCATCGGATTTCTAATCCTCAATAGCCCGACCCATTCTTCTTCTTCCAACCCAACCAAAACCCTTGTCCCGCGCGGTTTTCAGAGAGTTGCCGACGAAACCTGTCCGCCCGTGTGCGACTCGTTTTATCTCGTCTTGTGTTATCTTTTTCCGACCGGTTGGGCAGAGTTTGGGCACGATTGACCGCTTCAACTCAGAAGGGCAGACTTGTGAGAATGGAAAACCGTGAGGTTTGTGAACAACTCGAAGACCTTCACCGAGAGCTGGATCGTGTAGGGGGAGCGCTAGACGACCTAATAGGAACGATCCAGTGTGCGCAGCAGAAAGTGCCGGAACTTCCGGGAAATGGCCCAATGATCCTCCGGGCTACGGCAATAAATCTATTTTCTGGAATCGACGAAAAGGGCGAGCGGGTCGTTAACCTGCTAGTCAGCGCTAAAACAACGTGCAAGCTACTACGGGATTCGTTC
>JBAVAA010000659.1:0-10535 GCA_049585515.1 Terriglobales bacterium
CGCGCAAGCTTCTCTTTGTGCATTGCCAGTTTCTTCGCGGTCGCGGCGTCCGCGAGCCCGAGTATTTGCGCGGCGAGGATTCCGGCGTTGGTTGCGCCAGGCTTGCCGATGGCCACCGTCGCTACTGGAATGCCGGCCGGCATTTGCACAGTGGCCAGCAAGGAATCCAACCCCTGCAACGAAGTGGAAGGGATGGGGACGCCGATGACAGGCAAAGTTGTGTGCGCGGCGATTACACCCGCCAGATGCGCCGCCCCGCCGGCGCCGGCGATGATCACGCGAATGCCGCGTCCAGCCGCGTTCCGAGCATAGTCTGCCGTGCGATCGGGCGAGCGATGGGCGGAAGTTACATCGATCTCATACGCGATCCCGAATTCATCGAGAGCTTTCCCCGCTTCGCGCATGATCTCCAGGTCGGAGTCGCTGCCCATTACGATGGAAACGAGTGGCTTAGTCATGGCTAATCTTCGCTTGCATCTATCTTTACTTTAGGTGAATTGGAAATGTAATTTGTCATCCTGAGCGAAGCGAAGGACCCTGCCGCCTCGTGCGCCGGCAAGAAACAGGTCCTTCGCTTCGCTCAGGATGACAACTCTAATTTGGGTGACCGGTCTAAGTACTGCTAATGAACGCGGCAAGACGCTAATTCTTCTTCAGCGCTCTTGCCGCAATATCCTTCCGATAGTGCACGCCGTCGAAGCTGATTTCCGCGCAGGCCTCATATGCGCACTGCACGGCTGTTTCCAGGTCCGCAGCCCTCGCCGTTATCCCGAGCACACGGCCTCCGGAAGTATAAAAGGCGTTATCGCGTTTCGAGGTACCGGCATGGAAAACTTCCACGCCGTTCAACTGCGCCGCCCTTTCCAGGCCTGTGATCTTCTTGCCCGCCTCGTAGCTTCCCGGATAACCTCCCGAAGCCATCACCACGCACACCGCCGCGTCCTTCGACCATTTGAAATCGCCGTCGCTGGTGCGGCCGTCGATGGACGCTTCCATCGCCTCGACCAAGTCGCTCTCCAAGCGCATCAAAATGGGTTGCGTCTCCGGATCGCCGAAGCGGCAATTAAATTCGAGCACTATGGGACCGCGCGCGGTCATCATCAGGCCACAATAGAGAACGCCTTTGTACTCGGCGCCTTCGGTTTTCATACCGGCGACCACGGGCCTCGCAATGTGGGCGACCAGCCAGTCGCGCATCTGGTCATCGATGATAGTGGGCGTGGTGTAAGCGCCCATGCCGCCGGTGTTCGGGCCGGTATCGCCGTCGCCCACGCGCTTGTGATCTTGCGCGGCGACCAACGGCGCAACGCGCTCACCGTCGCTCACAACCAGAAACGAAAGTTCGTCGCCCTGGAGAAATTCTTCCAGCACTACTCGCGCTCCTGCTTCGCCGAGCATCCGGCCGCTGAGCATTTCATTGGCTACGGTCGAGGCTTCGTCTTTGCTGTTGGCGATCACCACACCTTTGCCCGCCGCCAGTCCATCGGCCTTCACCACAATCGGCGTGTGAAAGTGCGACAGGGCATCGCGGACCTGTTCCGGAGAATCGCAGATCGCATAATGCGCGGTGGGAATATGGTGGCGCTGCAGGAATTCCTTGGCAAAGCTCTTGCTGGTTTCCAGTTGCGCGGCGGTTCGGGTCGGACCGAAGGTGCGCCAGCCGCGTCGCGTAAATTCGTCCACTACGCCGAGCATGAGCGGCAACTCCGGCCCTATGATCGTCAGGTCGGGATGAATCTGGTTGGCAAGTGCAACGATGGAGTCGAGGTTCTTTACATCAACCGCGACGCATTCCGCCTCATCGGCGATTCCTCCATTCCCCGGTGCGCAATAGATTTTCGTGACCCGCGGCGACTGCTGGAGCTTCCACACCAGGGCATGTTCGCGTCCACCGCTGCCGATAACCAGAATTTTCATAGCCGAGACATTTAAGGGTAGGGGTGAGAGAAGATGATGTCAAACGGAACGGATTGCAGAGGTCAGAGGTTAGATTGAAGAGGTGAAATTGAAACGGTAATATCCGTTCGAGAGAACTCTGCAATCTGACCTCTTTCGTTAACTATGCTTAATCCCGCCGTATAATCGGTTAAGTGATCACGGTTTCCAAAGAGGACTACCTGAAGGCCATTCTCGGCGCCGAGAGTGAAGGAGAAAGTGTGATTTCGGCGACGCTCGCCCATTGGCTCAAGGTTTCACCACCGGCTGTAACCATGGCGGTACGGCGGCTGAAAAGGGATGGCCTGGTGCGCGTAAACACCGACGGACACGTTCGGCTCACCGCTGCCGGAAAGAAAATTGCCCGCAAGCTGACGGTTCGCCATCATCTGATCGAGCGCATGCTCGCCGAAATTTTTGGAATGGAATGGTACAAGGTGCACGACGAGGCGGAGCGTCTGGAACACGCGGTTTCGCCCGATTTCGAGGCCAGGTTGCTGGCGAAACTTGGGCGCGGGGTCGCTTGCCCGCACGGCAACCTCACCGAGTTGGAGAGTCCCGCCAGCCGTCGCCATCGCGGCCTGTTGCTGCTTTCAGAAGCTGAGGTCGGGAAGAGCTACGTTGTGAGTGGGATCTATGAACGCGACCGGCATTTATTGGAGTTCCTGGAAGCCCGCGGCATCCGGCCCGGCGCGAAGCTCAGCCTTACCGAGAGCAACTACGATAAGACACTTTCCATACGGACCGCCGCTCGCACGGTGGTTCTAGGCCGTCCCGCAGCGGATCGAGTGTGGGTCGAACCCCTGGCGAAGGGTGGTGTTTAATTATTCATTAACCATAATTAATATACAAAGATATACTGTAGTTGACGGGGAAATCGCTATTTGCAGCCGAAGATGACGAACGCCGAGGGAACAGCGGGAGGGAGTGTCGCGACGCCATCCGGCGTGCTGCCGTCAGGCACCCCAAGTAGCGGGAGTGTCTCTTTAGAAGGCGTCCATAGCTCCATTACAGTACCGCATCACGGAGCGGGCTTCTGGGAACAGTGGCGGGCTTTCGTGGGTCCGGCGATTCTGGTCAGCGTCGGATATATGGACCCCGGCAATTGGGGAACGGATCTCCAAGCCGGCGCCCGGTTCAAGTATGGACTACTGTGGGTCGTCGGACTGGCCAGCCTGATGGCGATCTTCATGCAGGTGATTTCCGCGCGATTGGGCGTGGTGACCGGAAAGGACCTGGCCCAGTGCTGCCGCGACTGGTATCCCAAATGGACCCGTTGGCCGAATTGGCTGATGAGCGAGGTGGCGATTGGGGCTTGCGATTTGGCCGAGGTGCTTGGCAGTGCGGTGGCCCTCAACTTGATGTTCCATATCCCTCTCCTCTGGGCGGTGATCATTACCGGCCTGGATGTCCTGTTGCTGCTCGCCTTGCAGCGGTTCGGGATGCGAACGATCGAGGCCGTGGTCCTGCTGTTGATCGCAACCATCGGCGTGTGTTATTTCATCGAGATTTTCATTCTTCCACAAACTCAACCCAGTTTTCTGGAAATGGGGAGGGCGCTGATTTCGCCGCACTTCCGCCAATCCGGAGTCTTGTATCTCGCCATCGGCATCATCGGCGCGACGGTAATGCCCCACAACCTGTATCTGCACTCGGCGCTGGTGCAAAGCCGTAAGTTACAAAAAGATGAACCCTCCATTCGCAGCGCAGTCCGCTTCAACACGATTGATTCGATCGCGGCGCTGACGATCGCCTTCTTCGTCAATGCGGCGATTCTGGTGCTTGCGGCCACCGTGTTCTTTGGGAAGCAAAGCGTGACCGCATCGGGCGGTCACGTGATCGCGTTCAGCGCCGACAGCGATTGGATTCGAGTCGCTTATTTGACACTGGCGCCCCTGTTGGGAACGGCAGCTGCCAGCACACTATTTGCCGTGGCCCTGCTCGCTAGCGGCCAGAGCAGTACCATCACAGGGACCCTGGCCGGGCAGGTAGTGATGGAAGGCTTCATGCATTGGCGAATCAAGCCCTGGGTGCGGCGTCTCATCACTCGCACCTTGGCCATCCTGCCGGCGGTGTTTATTATCGGGCTGCGCGGTGACAGCAGCGTCACCGATCTGCTTACCCTAAGCCAGGTAGTGCTGGCCTTGCAGCTTCCATTTGCCATGGTCCCTCTGCTGCATTTCACCAGTTCCCGCAGGCGTATGGGAAGCTGGAAGAACGGATGGTTCCTGCTGTTTACCGGTTGGGGCAGTGCTATTCTGATCACCGTCATGGACATCTACGGCATCCCAGACTCGCTCAAAGCCGCGTGGCAAGTTGTTATCGGCGGATAAGTCCACCATAGAAGAGAGAGAAATAAGAAAGATGTACAACACCATTTTGGTGACTCTGGACGGCACGCCGAGCGACCGGGCGATTATCGAGCACATTAAACAGCTCGCAAAGCTCGCGCACAGCCGTCTTGTGCTGTTGCACGTAGCCGATGGGTGGGCAGCGAGAACCTATGGTCCGGACGCGGTCAGTCCGGAAATCGCCGAGGATACGGCATACCTTGAAAAGGTGCTGGCTGAGTTCCAATCGGCCGGGGTTCCCGCACAGGCCGAACTGGCGTACGGTGAACCGGCAAACGAAATCATCAAATGGGTCAAACAGAAGGGCTGCGATCTGGTTGCCATGAGCACGCACGGGCACAAGTTTCTTGCCGATGTGTTTCTGGGCACGACGGCAAGCCGGGTGCAGCACAGTATCAGTGCTCCGGTGTTGCTGCTGCGGGCGAAGTAACAGGTCCTCTGGAGATGGAGTTAGCGCGCGACTTTTCGTTGCAACAGATCCCACTGATTGCCGTAGAGGTCTTCGAAGACCACAACTATGCCGTAGGATTCCTCGCTCGGCGGTAGTGTGAATTTCACTTTGCGCGCGACCATCTCATTGTAATCACGCCAGAAATCGTCGGTGTGCAGAAAAAGAAAGACTCGTCCGCCGGTCTGGTTGCCGATACGGCTCGCTTGTTCGGGCGTTGACGCTTGGGCCAAAAGCAGGGTCGTTCCCTGAGAACCCGGTGGGGCGATCAGTACCCAGCGCTTGTCTTCGCTCAGACGAGTATCTTCCACTACCGTGAAATTAAGAGTGCGAGTAAAGAATGCCAGCGCCTCATCGTAATCACGGACGACCAGCGCGACGTGGCCTAAGGTCTGCATTGGGTTTGCGTTTACTGTAACCCATACGCGCGGCTTCGAAACGAACTACAATATTAAGGTCCAATCTGCATCGCGCTCTGGCTTCGTCTATGGAGCTCATAAAGGAAGGCAATCATGTCATCGAATAGCTTTGGCGCTCGCGCAACTTTCAAAGTCAACAACAAAGAATACGAGCTTTACCAGATCGACGCTCTCGACAAGCAGGGCATCTCCACGCGACACCTCCCGTTTTCGCTGCGCATTCTGCTGGAGAACCTGCTACGCACGGAGGACGGGCGCAACGTAACGCCGGGTGAGATTCGAGCCCTCGCCGGGTGGAACAAAAATTCGAAGCCGGAAAAGGAAATCGCCTTCACGCCGAGCCGCGTTCTGTTGCAGGATTTTACCGGCGTCCCCGCGGTGGTTGACCTGGCCGCCATGCGCGACGCCATGAAGCGCCTGGGCGGAGATGCCAAGCTCATCAATCCGCTCCAGCCAGCGGAGTTGGTCATCGACCACTCGGTACAGGTCGATGAATTTGGTTCGCCCAGGGCCATCGACGTGAACGCGCTGCTCGAATTTCAACGTAACAAGGAGCGCTACGCGTTTTTGCGCTGGGGGCAGACCGGCTTCCGCAACCTGGCCATCGTGCCTCCGGACACCGGTATCGTCCATCAGGTGAACCTCGAATATCTGGCGCGCGTGGTGTTTGTGCATGAAGAAGGCGGAAAGCGCACTGCATATCCCGACACGCTGGTAGGCACCGACTCGCACACCACCATGATCAATGGACTGGGCGTGCTGGGCTGGGGCGTTGGCGGCATTGAGGCTGAAGCTGCCATGCTGGGACAGCCCGTCTCCATGCTGATCCCGCTCGTCGTCGGTGTAAGACTTACGGGACGCCTGCGCGAAGGCGCTACCGCGACCGATCTTGTGCTTACCATCACCGAGATGCTGCGCAAGCACGGTGTCGTTGGCAAGTTTGTCGAATACTATGGCCCCGGTCTGCAGGATCTGCCGCTCGCCGATCGCGCCACCATCGCCAACATGGCCCCCGAATACGGCGCGACCTGCGGCATCTTCCCGATCGACAAAGAGACTCTCCGCTATCTGAAGCTCACCGGCCGCAGCGATCAGCAGATCGCTTTGGTCGAAGCCTATGCGCGCGAGCAAGGACTTTTCCACGATGCCAAAACTCTCGACGCCGAATACTCGGAGCTGCTCAGCCTTGATCTGGCGACCGTCGAACCAAGTCTTGCCGGACCGAAGCGCCCGCAGGATCGAGTTGTGTTGTCGAAGGCGGGCGAATCGTTTACGCAGGCGCTGCCGTCTCTGATCAAGCCGAAGGCTAAGTCGGCCGCGGCGGCTCCAACGGATAACGCGGTCAAGCAAGTGAGTCGCTGGGAACAGGAGGGCGGAAATCCGGCTGCCGTCGGTGTCGAAGATCCGAGAGTCCAGGAGCACATTACAACCAATGGCCATTCCCTCCGCCACGGCAGCGTGGTGATTGCCGCTATCACCAGTTGCACCAACACGTCGAATCCGTCGGTGATGCTTGCCGCCGGACTACTGGCGAAGAAAGCTGTAGAGCACGGCCTTCAGGTACCCGCGACGGTCAAGACTTCGCTTGCTCCGGGATCGAAGGTCGTCCTCGATTACCTCGAAAGGGCCGGCCTGATGCCATATCTGGAGAAGCTGAAGTTTCACATCGTCGGCTACGGCTGCACCACTTGTATTGGAAACTCCGGCCCATTGCCCGTAGAAGTTTCGAAAGAAATCGACGACAAAAATCTGGTCGTCGCTTCGGTGCTCTCGGGCAATCGCAACTTTGAGGGCCGCATCAATTCCGAGGTCCGCGCAAACTACCTGATGTCGCCGCCGCTGGTGGTGGCGTTCGCGCTGGCGGGGCGCATCGATGTTGATCTGCGGAAGGATCCCGTGGGAAAAGGCAAAGACGGCAAACCGGTCTATCTCGCTGACATTTGGCCTTCGCAATCGGAAGTCGAGCAATCGATGGCCAGCGCAATTACGTCCGAAATGTTCCGCAAGAGCTATGGCGAAGTGTACGCGGGAGACGAGCGCTGGCGCGGGTTGCCCGTTCCCAAGGGTGAAACGTATGCCTGGGAGAAAGATTCCACCTACATCCGGCAGGCGCCATACTTCGACGACATGGCGCTCAAGCCGTCGCCGGTTGACGACATTAAAGGCGCGCGCGTGCTGGCTGTGCTTGGGGACAGCGTCACCACCGACCACATTTCGCCCGCCGGTTCCATTAAGAAAGACGGTCCCGCGGGCAAATACCTGATCGCGCATGGAGTTCAGCCCGCGGATTTCAATTCTTATGGATCTCGCCGCGGCAATCACGAAGTCATGGTGCGCGGCACGTTCGCCAATGTCCGGCTGCGCAACAAAATGGTCAACACTGAAGGCGGATTCACGCGACACTTGCCCGACGGCGCGGAGATGTCGATCTTCGATGCGGCTGAAAAATACCATACTGAAAGAGTGCCGCTCGTGATTCTGGCGGGCAAGGAGTACGGCTCGGGATCTTCACGCGACTGGGCGGCGAAGGGACCGCTGTTGCTCGGCGTCCGTGCCGTGATTGCCGAAAGCTACGAGCGCATTCACCGCTCGAATCTGGTCGGCATGGGAATTCTTCCGCTGCAGTTCTTGCCGAGAGAAAATGCCGAGACGCTGCATTTAACCGGCGAAGAAGTGTTTGAGATCGCGGGCATTCGCGATGTGATCGAAAAATATTCTTCCGGCCGCCGAATCGCCGTGCGCGTGAAGGGTGGGAAGACTGCGGAATTTCAAGCGATCGTTCGTATCGATACTCCGCAGGAGGCTCTTTACTACGCCAACGGAGGCATATTGCAGTACGTGCTGCGGCAATTGCTGGCGGGAAAAACACAAGCGGAAGCGGTCACCGTGTAGCTGACAATGTGGACTCAACTTGTGGGGTGGCGGGGCTTTGCAATTTCGCCTGCGTGCTAATCTCAGATTCCCATGTCCATCCCAACCCAATACATTCCTGCCATCTACAGCTTGTCCGCAGTGGGCGTTTGGGGAGCTAGTGATTTTCTGGGTGGTGTCGGCGCGCGTCGGGCCAATGCGTTTTTATTCACGGCCATCGTACACATCAGCGGCCTGGTCGCGGCGGGCGCCGTTGCGTTGATTGCGCATGCCCCGTTTCCAGGAAGCTCAAGCCTCGCTTGGGCGCTCGCCGCCGGATCGGTGGGGGGCATCGCCCTAGCTTTGTTCTATCGTTCCCTGGCCGGCGGCAATATGGGGTTAGTCGCACCAGTGGCGGCCGTGCTTGGCGCCGCCATTCCCACCATCGTAACGGCCTTCGCGGAAGGCGTCCCGGGTTATCGGCATGTGTTCGGTTTCGTTCTCGCGGGAATCGGAGTTTGGCTCATCTCGCGCAGCGAAGCTGGCCTGGGACGCCCGGAAGGCATAGGTATGGCTGTACTGTCCGGCATCGGCTTCGCGGGCTTTTATCTTTGCGTCCACCAGGCAGGCAATGCTTCTGCACTATGGATTGCCGCCTGCTCGCGCTTTGCGTCCTTATTGGTGACGGCGGTTTTTGTTCTGCTCGGGAGACACGTGCGCGCCGTGCCCCTGCCGGTTCTGGGCCTGGCCATGGTTTGTGGAGTTCTCGACATTACCGGAAGCGCTGTCTTCATCCGCGCCTCGCAAATGGGGCGACTGGACGACGCGGTTGTGCTCAGCTCACTTTATCCCGCGATTACCGTTCTGCTGGCCCGCATTTTTCTGCATGAGCACTTCAGTCGCGCACGGACGATCGGCATGGTGGCGGCGCTGGCGGCGGTGCCGATGATTGCGGGATAGGGATGTTGTGACACAGGCGTTGTGACAGAATTGTGGAACGAGAGTGCCTGCTTTCACGTATAACAAAGTGGGAAGGAACGTGAAGACACTTAAGATCTCGTTGATCGCCACTCTCATAGCGACTGGGGCCGGATTTGGGGCCTGGGAGTTGGGTATAGCGCAGATGATGTGGCCTGCCCATCCTCAGATAGCCGACTTTCTGCTGACACTTTTCACTGCTATTGCTCTTCAAATTGCCTGGCCGAAGCTAACTAACCAACAAGGCAATCAGGGCTGACGCTGCGCTTCGTTCGCTGATACTCTCTCCTCGTGCCTTTGCTCCAAATCCGCAACCTGACCAGGATTTTCGATCTTGCGGAATCGCCCTTCGGCAGCCGCGTTTCCGGGGAGGTTCGCGCTGTTGACGACGTCTCGCTGGATATCTACGAGGGCGAGACGCTTGGTTTGGTAGGCGAATCCGGCTCCGGCAAGAGCACGCTTGGACGCCTCATCCTGCGCCTCCTGGAACCCACCGCTGGCTCTATCGTTTTCGATGGCGTCGACCTGGTGCAAGCGAAGGGACTCGAACTGCGCCGTCTTCGGCGAGACATGCAAGTCATCTTTCAGGACCCATTCGGTTCGCTCGACCCACGCTATCGGGTAGAAGACCTGATCGCCGAGCCGTTAATCCTTCATCAAAAACTTAACAGTGGAAGCCTCGGGAGCGGCGCCCGCTACCAGCGCGTAGCAGAGCTTCTGCGGGCGGTGGGGATGGATGAATCGGCCATGCCGCGTTATCCACACGAGTTTTCCGGGGGACAGCGGCAACGCATCGGCATTGCCCGCGCCCTGGCACTGCGGCCGAAGTTTATTGTCGCCGATGAACCGGTTTCGGCTCTCGATGTCAGCGTCGGAGCCCAAATTGTCAATCTTCTGCAGCAACTGCAACGCGACTTCGGCCTCACTTACTTGTTCATCTCGCACTCCATGCCAGTGGTGCGCTATCTCTCAACCCGAATTGCAGTGATGTACCGTGGCAAAATCGTCGAAATTGGAGAGACCGGGCAGATCACTGCCCATCCGCGGCACGATTACACTAAGAAATTGCTGGCAGCCACTCCTGAGATGGCGGCATCGTAAATCCACTCGTCCAACTTGTCCTTCTGCCGGAAGAAAACTACAATCTCTATCTGTTTTGGGAGAGAAACCATGGCGATCAACCCTTCCGTGCCACCACAGATTTCGCAGGTGCCATCTCAGTTTCCGCAGGAGCCGGCACCTCTGTCTGAAGGCCAGCGCCTGATTAACACTTTCATCGCGCCGAGCAAAACCTTCACCGATCTGCGCAGGAACGCCAGTTGGTGGGTGCCGTTCCTGCTGATTGCGATCGTTTCCACGTCATTTGTGTATGTCGTCGATAAGAAAGTCGGCTTCAGCAAGGTGGTGGAGAACCAGATCCAATTGCAACCGAAGCAGGCCGAGCGTATCGATCGCCTGCCGCCCGATCGCCGCATGACGATCATGCAGCAGCAGCTCTCAATCACCAGGATAATCTCCTACACAGTTCCTTTAATTGCGCTCTTCCTGTATGCG
>JBAVAA010000660.1:0-4382 GCA_049585515.1 Terriglobales bacterium
ACCGGCAGCGTTAGCAACGACGTTTGCCAGTCGGTGAAGCCATGCAGCCAGGCGATCATGCCGACCACGCCGGCGCCCACCAGGTAGTACGGGAAGCTCCAGAAGTAACACTCGGCCCAGATCTTTCGCATCGAATTGCGTTCCGTCAAAGAGATGACGGCCGCCACCGGGAGCGTGTTGGACACGAAGTAAACGCAAGCCGCCAGAAATAGCGCCAGAGACGAGTTACTCAGAATGCGGTGTGACAGAAAAAAACGATATGAGGAGAAAGTTATCGCGATGGCCAGCGCGGTTGAGCAGACGTTAAAGGCGACTTGAATGGGTGCCGGAAGATCGCGGTCCAGGCACTGCACCACCACTGCCGCGCATCCCATCGCCATGGTCTCCGCCAGGCTCAGTTCCAATACGCCGAGCAGCAGAAACAAAAAGTTTACCGACATCGTTCCACTGATGCCAGGAAGGTTCACCTTGAGCCGCGACGCCGCCAGGGCAATGACCAGATAGCACAGAAATTTGAGCGGATTCTCGCTCGTGCAAGGCAGGATCGAGAAGATCAGGACGATAATTCCGCAAAGCACCACGACGGCAATGAAAGCGCGTGGCGCGGCGCCAATCTCCCCCCAGGATTGAGGGCGGGTTGTTCTCATCGTCTCGCGAGCTCCTGCCCGGACTGCCGGGCTGCATTTCCCCAGGGGGCAAGATAAAGGGAATACTCATAGATAACAGGCACCGGACGGCGGGGAAAGCATTCGGATATTTAGAGCTAAACTTACGTAATGGGAAGCGGTGACTTCCTGGCACTGTTCCGCCTCGGCGAGATGGGGCCAACGGCTCGTAAGTCGAAGAAAGTAAAAGAGCCAACCTTGCTAATTACCAGCCGTGAACTTCGCTCGCTGCGTTACCGTATAACCCAGCAGCCCGCGGTTTGACTAGCCCGAACCGGCGGCCTAACATTGGTGACTCTCTCCCAGGAGCGTTCCAAGGAATGATCGGCCAGAGCGTTTCCCACTACCGTGTCCTATCCCAGTTGGGCGGTGGGGGGATGGGAGTTGTCTACGAGGCCGAGGACCTCAACCTTGGCCGCCATGTCGCTCTCAAGTTCCTGCCTCCCGAGACGGAAAAAGATCCCCTCGCACTCGACCGCTTTCAGCGGGAAGCTCGTGCCGCTTCCGCTCTGAACCACCCGAATATTTGCACCATCTACGAGGTAGGTGAGGACAACGGACGCCATTTCATCGCCATGGAGTTGCTGGAAGGCCAGACGCTAAAGAACCTCATCCATGGCCAGCCCATGGAACTCGAACCTCTGCTCAATCTGGGCACGCAGATCGCCGACGCACTCGATGCCGCCCATGCCAAGGACATCATTCACCGCGATATCAAGCCTGCCAACATTTTTGTGACCAGCCGCAGCCAGGCCAAGATTCTCGATTTCGGATTGGCCAAGCGCACCGCCAAAGCCTCCGTTCATTCCGCCGTCACAATCGGTTCCGCCGAGACCGTTGATGAGCCCTTCCTGACCAGTCCTGGATCGACCGTTGGTACTGTGGCGTACATGTCGCCGGAGCAGGCTCGCGGCAAGGATCTCGACACGCGTACCGATCTGTTCTCCTTTGGCACCGTGCTTTACGAAATGGCCACCGGCACGGTCGCTTTTCACGGAGACACGTCTGCCGTGATCTTTGATGCAATTCTGAATCGCCCTCCAGCTTCTCCCCTGCGTCTGAACTCCGACTTGCCGCCCCATTTCGAGGAAATCCTGAACAAGCTGCTCGAAAAAGATCGCGACTTGCGCTATCAGAGCGCGGCCGATGTGCGCTCGGACTTGAAACGGCTTAAGCGCGACTCCGAATCGGGCACAATTTCTGCTGCGTCGTCCAGTTCTTCCATTCGCGCCGCTTCCGTTCGCGCTTCGTCCGTTCAAGGTTCTGCTGCGACGGCTCGCAAGCTGCCCCCCTGGCTAATCCCTTCTCTGATCGTAGCCCTGTTCGCTGCCGGCATTGGTTTCGTGTTTCTCAAGCGCGGACACGCGCTCACCGAAAAGGATTCGATCCTAATCACCGATTTCGTAAACACGACCGCGGACCCGGTCTTCGACGGCACCCTCAAGAAAGCCCTCGCCGTCGACCTCGGACAGTCCCCGTATCTCAACGTCTTCCCCGAACAGAAGATTCGCCAGACGCTCCAGTTCATGGGCCGCAGTCCGGGAGACCGCGTCACCACCGATGTAGGCCGCGAAATCTGTCAGCGCGATGGCATCAAGGCCATGCTCAATGGCAGCATTGACAGCGTCGGAGGCCAGTACGTCATCACTTTGGAAGCTACCAACGCTTCTTCCGGCGATTCGCTCGGACGCGAACAGGTTCAGGCCGGCCGGAAAGAAGACGTGTTGAACGCGCTCCATGGGGCCGCCACCAAGCTGCGCGGCCAACTGGGTGAATCGTTGTCCATGGTACAGAAGTACGACATGCCTCTCTCCCAAGCGACAACGTCATCGCTCGATGCGCTGAAGGCGCTGACCCTCGGCGACAGCAAGCACAGCATGGGTGACGAATTTGCGGCCATTCCCGATTATCAGCAGGCCGTGGAGATCGACCCGAACTTCGCGATGGCCTATGCGCGCCTCGGCACCGTCTATAACAACCTTGGGCAAACGGAATTGTCGGAGCAGAATCGTCAGAAGGCTTTCGAACTTCGCGATCGCGCCAGCGAACGTGAGAAGCTCTACATCATGTCGCACTATTATGCCGATAGCGGCCAACTCGACAAAGGGATCACCGCGTACGAACTCTATTGCCAGACCTACCCGCGCGATTCAACTCCGTTCAACAATCTTGCGGTCATTTACAACCAGCTCGGACAATTCGACAACGGACTGCAAAACGCCAAGCACGCCATGGAACTCGATCCCGATATGCTGAATGCATACGGACAGGTGGCCTCGGCCTACGCCGGGCTGAACCGCATTGACGAAGCACGCGCCACCATCAATACCATATTCCAGCACAAGGGATCGACGAAAGCCTTCCATGTTTTTCTCGCCTCATTGGATTGGGGCGAGGGTAAAGACGCCGAAGTCGAGAAGGAACTTCAGCAGGCTGGCGAGGAGCCCGACGCCGTTCTGGAGTCTCTGTTTTTCCGCTTAAACATGGCCGCTTCTCGCGGGCAGATGCGCCAGGCGCGTGATTTCGCGAAACAGGTCGAAGATGCTCAGGATCGTCTCCACCTGAAAAGCCGAGCAAATGTCGAGGCCGTCCTTTCTACCATTGAAGCGTTGGTGGGGAATCGGGCCGAAGCAGACAGTCGTGCCAATAACGCGCTGCGGTTATCCCAAACTCTGCCGGTGCTGGGAACGGCGGCCACGACCTTCGCCATCCAGCGCGAGGATTCGAAGGCGCTCGCCTTGGCCAACCAGATTGAGCGCGAGCATCCGAACGATACCCTGGCCATCAACGTGACCGTGCCCCAGATTCTCGCGATTACCGCGTTGCGTCCGGCCAATTCCGCTAAGCCCGATCCGGCGAAAGCCATCGACCAGTTGAACGCTGCGGCGGTGTACGCTCGCGCCGATGCGGGCATCCTCTTCAGTCGCGCGCTCGCGTACGAGCAGGCTGGACGCTACGCCGAAGCGCAGCAGGATCTCGAGAAAGTCATGGCCATCGCATCTCACAGCGGGCCGGACCTGGTATTTCCTGTCGCTCAGCTGGAACTGGCAAGATTATTCCAGCTCCAGGGCGACACTCCTAAAGCCCGCGTTGCTTACCAGAACTTTCTCGGCGCCTGGAAAGACGCCGATCCCGATGTGCCCCTTCTCCACGAAGCCAGGGCTGAATACTCAAAACTGCAGTAAAAGGCGCGGCCCCATTCGAAGTGCGGTTAGCATGAGCGGCGAAGAACAGAAAGCGCGTTGGGATCTCAAGTACGAGCAGGGCCTGCCCTCACTGACGAGGCCCGATCCGTTTTTCACCACCGCTTACAAGAAGTTTGTGGATTCGTCATTCCCGAAGTCTCGTGTGGCCTTGGATTTGGCAGGCGGAGTGGGTAGACATGCCTTATGGCTGGCAAGCAGGGGCTGGCAAGTCACCGTTGTTGACGTTTCCGAGGTGGCGATAAGAAAACTTCGTGAGACCACTGTTGAGAGGAACATCAATCTCGATCTTCTTATACGAGACGCGTCCGAATACGAACTTGACCCGGCCCATTTTGATCTCATTGTGTTGTTCTATCACTTCGACCGAAATCTGTTTCCAAGAATAGTGTCCGCGCTGAAACCGGGCGGCCTATTGATTGCTAAGATGAGCTTGAGATGGGTTACGGGCGATCAGCCGACCGCCACGGCCAATCCTTTGCAGAGGAATGAGTTGCCGTCACTTGTTCCCGAC
>JBAVAA010000661.1:0-2091 GCA_049585515.1 Terriglobales bacterium
GTTCTGACCGCTGCTCATCACGTAGAGAAAATTGTTCGTAGGATCGACCAGCATGGCAGCCGGGTCCGACCCCACCGAAGAGGGTGCTACCTGGCAAGACAGCAGCGGACACGTTGCCAGCGGCACCATCAGATTGCCGGCCACATCCTGCACCGTACAGTTGGCGTTTTGCACGAAGCAAACCTGGAACGGATATAGAGCGCCGACGCCCGCCCCTTGACCCACATAGACAAACAGGCCTCCGGTGGCCTGACCCGGGCTGGTCGCAACGGCCTGCACCGAAACCGGATCGGATGCGGCAACCGCGTAAGGAGAATTCGGCACCTCGGTGAGAACGCCGGAGGAACTCACACTGTATATGCTGACCGTACTATCGTTGTGTGGAGATGGCGGAATGCAGTTTTGGGCACAAATATCCAAATTGTTGGTTACGAAAAGAAGCTCCTGAGCGCTGGTTGAACCCGGCGGAGTAAACGTGATCGGCGAAAGCGCGGATGGAGTCTTGCTCAGGAAAAACGGACTCAAAGCGGAAAGCGTAGTTGAGCCCGGCTTCATGGCAAACACCGTGATCGAGGGACAACCTGCAAAAGCCTGCGCGGAAGTACCGATCGCCGGACAGTTGGTCGGCGGAGGATATGCGCCCTGATCAATCACGAACAAGAATTGACCGGCGGCATCGCGCGCCATGGCCACTGCCGTGTCCGAACCGGCGGTCCAATTTACCGCTGTACCAGGCGCGGAGAGACTGCCATCCGAGTTCACCGTATACGGGTAGATCGAAGGCGCAATGCTTCCAGCGCCCACACACTGGTTACCCTGCTGCACACAGGGAGTACCCTGATTCAGAACGAACGCGGTCGCGCCCGTCGGGTCGAGCAAAATGTCCAGCGGAAGTCCGCAGGGTTCGGGATTGCCCTGGGTCGCCGTCGTCGGGCATGTGCTCGCATTGGAATTGACGAGCGACAAGCTGCCGGTACCCAAATCGAGGGCAAAAGAACTCACGTTGTTCCCGATATTATTGTTTCCCTCGGTCAGCACATACAGAACTCCCGAGGGCCGGGATGACGAACTGCCACAATTGATCAGAAACAAACTCAGGGCGCACATGATTGCAAGCGCCACGACTCCGCCTATTTTCTTCGACATCTATTCTCCCGAGAGGGTCTCCCCACCCGCGCACTCTTTGCCGGTAGGCTCGTCAGCCGTTTCCGTCCACACGCGGCGCCCTGCCAGCCGTCACGGAAACTGTAGCTCATGGCTGAAATATATTTGTGTATCAGGAATGAGCGGGAAGATCAAACCCAGCGGCAGCCGGAATCCGGATTTCCACCTCTAACCCACCCTCTTTGCGGTTGGATGCGCTAAGTTGTCCGCCATGCAGCTTGATCGCGCGCTCCGCGATCGACAAACCCAACCCCGCTCCGCCGGTCTGACGGTTGCGGGCATCGTCGAGCCGATAAAACGGCTCAAAGATCTTCTGGAGCGCTTCGTCGGGAACACCGGGACCGGAATCGAGCACGCGAACGATAATCTCTCCTCCTTCGCCATTCCCGGAAAGCTGCCGCTCCAGCCGCACCTCCACCGTCGTGCCCTCAGCAGTATAGCGGATTGCGTTCCGTATCACGTTCTCCACCGCGCTGCGCAGCAAATCGGGGTCGGCTTGCACCAGAAATTCATCCGCGGCATCGGCAGTAGCGTCTGCCGTAACTCGACAGACACTCCCCGCCGCTTCATACTCGGCATCGTGCGCCACATGTTGCACCAACTCCCGCAGTGACACCGTGGTCTTCCGCAGGCCGTCGGCCCCAGACTCCAGACGCGAAATCGTGAGCAGCCGCTGGATCAGTTGGTTCAGACGATCAGCCTCAAGCTCGATTCGATTCAGCGCATTTTCAAGTTCCGGAGCGACCTCCGGGGCGAGTTCCGAGCGAACCCTCTGGCGGGCCAGGCCCAACGCAACGCTCAGCCTTGCCAGTGGAGATCGCAGTTCGTGCGAAACATCCTTCAGCAGTCGCGATTGCGAATCCACCAGACCCTCGATGCGTTCGGCCATGCGATCAAAGTCGCGCATCAGTTCGGTCATTTCATCGC
>JBAVAA010000662.1:0-6215 GCA_049585515.1 Terriglobales bacterium
GAGGTGAAGGGCGGAAAGCGCGTTGCCGGAGCGGTGAAGGTCGCGGTAACCGGGAAGACAAAAACCGACGAACGATTTGTCGCGGCGACGGGAACGGTTATGACTGGCGGCTGGCTCAAGCTGACTCCCACCGAACCTCTAACGGCAGGCGAATACGCCGTCGCCGAGATACTGGGAAAAGAAGGGATCAACCTTTATGTGTGGGACTTCGGCGTCAACCCCTCCGCGCCCGCGAACCCCTTCACTTGGAAACCGAGCCCGCCAGACGCGCAGCCCAAATCCAATCCGCCCGCGGAACTCCAAAAACGCTAACGTAAGGACAGCCGCTCTCGGCTGTCTCTACACAGGACCTGTTTCCATCAGACCGCGCGAAGCAATCCCGATATTGTCGCGCGTCGTGTTCTTCACAACGTACATCATCTCGTCGGCCTGGCGGATGATGTCGTGCGGCGTTTGCGCGTCGTGCGGAAAAGTCGCCAGCCCCATGCTGGCGCGCACGTTCAAGTTCAAGCCCTGCTCGGTGCAGAAAGTTCCCGTGCGCAGGGAATCCTGCAGGCGTTTCGCTACCACCACCGCCTGGTCTTTGCTGGTTTGCGGCAGCAGAATCACGAATTCGTCTCCCCCATATCGGAACGCAAAGTCGATCAGCCGCAACTGCGCTTTGACCAGGTATCCGACCTCGGCCAGCAGGCGGCTACCGACCAGATGTCCGTGCGTGTCGTTGACTTGCTTGAAATGGTCGAGGTCGATGAAGATGACGCTGAACTGATAGCCGAATCGCGCCGAGCGGTAGACTTCGGTTTCGAGCGTTTTGTGCAGATGGCGCGCATTGAACAGGCCCGTGCAATCGTCGGTGATGGTCAGTTCCTGAATTTTTTCGACCGAGGTCGCATTCTCGATCGAGATCGCGGCGTAATCGCACAACGCCTGCAGGAAGAACATTTCCTGCTCGCTCATTTCGACGTTGGCATTGACCAACTGGATCACACCCAGGATGCGGTGTTTCGAGCGCAACGGCACGCAGATCACGGATCGCGTCCGCAGGCGAGTCATCTCGTCCAGCCGCGATGAGAAGCGCGGATCGCTCTGCACATCGGGCACAATCAATACCTGTCCGTGCTTGGCCACCCAGCCGGCAATTCCCTCCCCTACTTTCAGGCGGGCCTTCGCCAGAACCTCCGCCGCCGCGCCCACCGCAATGGCGAAGTAGAGCTCATCCTTTTGCTCATCCACCATCAGCAGCGACCAGGTATCGGGACGGAAGTATTCCGCCATTTTTTCCATGATCGTCTGCAGAATCGAATCCAGATTGAGCGAGGAAGTCAGCGCCTTGGCGACATCGTGAAAGATGGTCAGCTCTTGAGACAGGCGAATTGGGGACGTGCCCGCAGCCTCTGCCATGAACTCCTCGGACGAGTATTTAGAACCGGAAATTATAGGAAATTATAGGTTTGCTCCCGATGCGCGGGCAATGAACGTCAGTAACCAGTACCAGTCACGTCAACCCACGCTCCGATAAGCCGCAAATCCGGCGGAATTCTTTTCGAGTGATATGGTTACAAACCCCTGCATTTCACAATTCACATTATCAAACCGGGTTAACGCAGCGCAGACTACACCACCATAGGGACGTGGGGATGAGAACCACGCTCTTCCATGGTCTGCTTTTGAACTTTGTGAGAAACCTGCTTTTCATCAGTAACGCGATCGCTCGCCATTCTCCACAAATACATGGCCGCATAGGCACGCCAAGGCCTCCAGGCTTCGGCGCGCTGCTCCAGTTCGCGAGAGCTTCTTAGATCGAGGGCCCGCAGAAGCCCAAGATCGGTAGAGGGAAACGCGTCGGGTTCTCTCAGCGCCCGCATCGCCACATACTGGGCGGTCCATTTCCCAATGCCGGGAATTTCGCACAATCGGTTCAGAAAGGCGTCGGAATCAACTACTCCCTCAAAGTTGATCTCGCCGGCGCAAACCGCGCGGGCGAGCGTTCGAATAGTCTCAGCCCGCGCCCCGGTTAGACCGATGTCGCCAAGCTTCGCATCAGCCAGGGCATCAGGCGCAGGGAAAAGATGAGTGAGGCCCCCGGCGGCGCGAAACTGCCTCCCGAACCGGCTTACCATACGGCCCGCCAGAGCGGTTGCACCCTTAACCGTAATCTGCTGGCCGAGAATCGCTCGCGTGGCAAGCTCGAAGCCGTTCCAGCAACCCGGTACTCGAACACCAGGGTTGGCCTCGACGCTTCCAGCTAGCATCGGATCGCTTTTCAGGCTGTGCACGATGGCCGCCCAGTCCGCGCCCAGGTCAAACATTTTGCGGATGCGTTCGATGATGAAAATGAGGGAGTGCGGATCGCCGAATTCAATTTGCACCACCAGCGCATCGCATCCCTGGTCGAAAGAAACTTCAAAATAGCCGTCATGGCCATGCCAGGAAATGCTGCGCCGGTATCTTCCTGCGTCGACCACCTCCACGCCTGGAGTGGCGCGCGCCGCCAGAAACGCCAACATTCCCTGCCAGTGATAGGGTGGCTGGAAATTAAGCTTAAAGAGGTAATGATTCCCCGGCTGCAAATTCTTCTGTCGCGCCAGATGACGGATTTGAGTCGGAGTTCGATGGTAGACCTTGCGGATGCCCGCGTTGAATCGCCGCACACAGCCGAATCCGACGGCGAGGGCAATCTGGCTCATCGGCAGACTCGTCTCGTCGATAAGCTTCTTGGCAAAATGCAAACGGCGCGTGTGCGCTACCGCCATCGGCGTTGCCCCCAGGTGTCGCAGGAACAAGCGCCGAAGATGCCGTGACCCAACGCCCAGACGTTCCGCGAGAACTTCAACGCCACCGTCATCAAGTCCACCCTCACCGATCAGACGCAAGGCTCGCGAAACTGTGTTTGAAGTACCCAGCCATGCCGGAGTTCCAGGCGAACTCTCGGGCCGGCAGCGCAAACAGGGGCGAAAGCCCGCTTCGGCTGCCGCTGCCGCACTCGGATAGTAACGGACGTTGTTCTCGTTAGATGTGCGCGCCGGGCATATCGGACGGCAGTAGATTCTGGTACTAAGGACTGCGATAAAAAACTTGCCGTCAAATCGCGCATCGCGGGACAGCCTCGCTCGCGAACATAGCTGCCAATCCAGATTCATAGCTTTCGCAACTGCCGATCCGGTGATCCGGACCACTTAAGCGGATCACCAGCAGATCACGAACCAATGATAGCCGACGCGGCCGCACATGCTGGACGTTTTCGGACCGCGTTCTCCCGCACTGGACGCGGGTTTCGGACGCGAGGTCCGCAAACGTCCAGCCTGCGCGTTCAGAGTCCGCAAACGTCCAATCCCGGGGCATCCATTTCGCTATGGTCGTCACACTCGTGGAGGAAACATGCGATTCAAAAATTTGAGCTATCTCGTCGCAATGGTGCTATTCGTCGCGCTGGTGGTACCAGTCCGGCTTGCCCAAGCGCAGCAGAAAAATAACCAGCCCCCCAGGTACTACGTATTCAATCTCGGCGCGCCGAACGGCGGATTTGCAGGGGCCGACGCCATTAATGACCTGGGCTGGATCTCAGGCGGCGCCAACCTGACGGGCAATAACGTTGTGAACGCTGAACTCTGGGTCGGAACTCCGATCAACCTCGGCACACTCGGAGGGCCGAACAGCAATGTGTCATGGCCAAATCACAGCACCAAGGGGGAGATTGTTGGAATTGCAGAGACCGCTCAGCACAATCCTTATGCCGAGCCGTGGAGTTGCTTTGCCTTCTTTCCATCGGCCACTCCTACGGGGGACGTATGTCTTGGTTTCGCATGGCAGGACGGCGTGATGACGGCGCTTCCCCCTTTGCCCGGCGGCTATGACAGCTATGCCGCCGGAGTTAACAATCGCGGCCAGGTTGTCGGTTGGGCGGAGGACGGCATTCTCGACCCAACCTGCAATAATGCCCCTCCCGCTAGCCAATACTTGCAGTTTGAGGCGGTTATATGGGGTCCGAAACTGACCGAGATTACCCAGTTGCCGTCCTACCCCGGCGACCCTGATTCGGCGGCAGTTGCGATCAACAACCTGGGTCAGGTCGTAGGAATTTCCGGCCTCTGCTCGAATGCGGTCGGAGGCGCCAGCGCCAAACACGCTCTGCTCTGGGAGAATGGCAAACCCATCGACTTGGGCAATATCGGAGGCGGCGCCTGGAACACTCCTTCATCTCTCAATGCGCACGGTCAAATCGTCGGCTTCGCGAATACAGGCGGGGATGAGAATGCGGCATTCGCTCCAGCCGCATGGCTTTGGACCAAAGCCACCGGCATGCAACCGCTCCCGTTGCTTAGCGGAGACACCAACAGCATCGCGGACGACATAAACGAGAAAGGGCAGATCGTGGGTCAATCGGCTGGACCCGCGGACGGACCGATCGGCGTGCGCGCATTCCTGTATGAAAACGGAATGATGATGGACCTGAACGCTCTCATTCAGCCGGATACCTCCTTGTATCTGACTAATGGTGGGGGTATCAACGACAGCGGTGAGATCATCGGGACTGCATTTGACGCGAACAGCGGATTGTTGGTCGCCTTTCTGGCTGTTCCCGCGTACGGGGGTGCGAGTGAGGCTGTCTCTTCAAAGGCGCACCCCGAGGGTAGTTCGCTCAAAGTGGTTCCCGAAAACCTTCGTAAGCAACAGACGGGATTCAGCCGCCTCGCATTTGGAGAAGCAACTAAGTAAATCACGGGGGATGAACATGGAAACCGATGACGCAACAATCCCGGCAACCGGGGCTGGGAACAATCTTTGCCCCGGTTTTCGACACCGGTTTTTCCTACGTAAGGCCGGCAAACCGCGAATCCCGATTGGCCAGCATATTGATCCCAATCCATATTTGCCATGACACCCCGTACTCGCCATTGCGTTGAGTGTCCGAAATGCCGCACTCGATATCTGCCGGGATGCAGTCCGTACCGAAACGGGTCATACC
Organism: Terriglobales bacterium; assembly: GCA_049585515.1. Classification (GTDB taxonomy): domain Bacteria; phylum Acidobacteriota; class Terriglobia; order Terriglobales; family Acidobacteriaceae; genus Acidiflorens. The sequence goes on from JBAVAA010000662.1 coordinate 4,967, forward strand.
TGCTGCCGCTGCTCTCCGGGTCGTCGAATGAATGGACTCTCTACTGTTCCTGTGGCAGGCCTCCAATCTCCAGTCAATGGAGCTGGAACGAGTTGAAGCTATACGCAGTTACCGATCAAGCTCACGATCGCGGTTACGGTCCACCGGAGGAAATCGTGCAAATAACCAGAGCGTCGCGTCATTCAAGCTGAGACTTGCCGAGATTCAGTTCGACGCAGAGGCGCCCAAAGCTCCACAATAAACGTTTACCAATTACCAATCTTCATTCGCCAATCCCCTATGATCTTGCTTCTCAACAGAGTAGAATTCCGTTCGCCATTCCACGGCTACGGAGACCGGTTTGCCTTCCTTTGGCGAAAAACTGAAACAGGAACGCGAGAAGCGCAAGATCACACTCGAGCAAATCTCCGCCACCACCAAGATCGGGACCCGCATGCTGCAGGCATTGGAAGAAGATAAGTTTAACCAGTTACCGGGAGGCATCTTCAATAAAGGTTTCGTCCGCGCCTATTCCCGCATGGTTGGTCTCGATGAAGATCAAACCGTCGCCGATTACCTGCAAGCGTCGGGCGAAGCCGCCCCACCTTCGACCGAAATCCCACCGCGCGAAAACGGAGCGCGCGAAAATGAAGAAAATATCAGCCGTCTGGAAGCCATCTCCGCCGACCACCCTCGCCAACTGCCCTGGGGATTGTTCGCCGCTCTGCTGCTCTTGGTCGCGCTCGCGCTCTCTCTCTGGACCAGTCACCGCCAGCGAGAGCGCGCGAAACAAACACCTCATCCGAATTCCAGCATAGCCGTGATGCCGCTGCCAGCCGCGCAATCCTCCGGCGGAGTATCCGGCGGAGCATCCGACAAGGTCTCCACTCCAGGGTCCAATCAAAACAGCCCCTCCAGTTTGTCGACCCCTAGCTCCCCAGCACCGGGTTCGCCAACTGATAGTCCCCCAACTGGCGCATCGTCCTCGACCGCGACGGCAACGCCCGGCGAGTTCACCGTGATTATTCGAGCTCGCGAAGAATCGTGGACTTCGATCGTCGCCGATGGCAAGCCGGTTCCGTCGCCGATGTTAGCGCCGGGTGGCAAGCTCACGATCCAGGGTCAAAAAGAAATTGTGGTCAAAGTCGGCAACGCCGGGGGTGTTAACTTTCACTTCAATGGAAAAAAGGTTGAAACCGGCGGGGCATCCGGAGAGGTCAAGACCGTGACCTTTGGCCCTCAGGGACTCGTGCCCAATGCGCCGTAACGC
>JBAVAA010000663.1:0-5257 GCA_049585515.1 Terriglobales bacterium
GTCGCATACCGAACGCTTCAACGCCTTTCCTTGAATATCGAGGATTGCAAATTCAAGTCCGGCAAACCCGAGGACGAAACCAAAAAGTTTTTCTGAACTCGGCGCCGCTACCTTCCAGCGAATTCGCTCCAGGTTCATGGCGTCTTCACCGATCAGCAACGGCTTCAAATCCGCGAGCTGGCCGGCGCGGCTGGCGCCGCCGTAGCATTCGCCAAGGCCCGTGATGCCTTCGTCGGTTTCGACCTCGATTATGATGCGCGAAAATCCAGGATGGGATCCGACGGAGTAACGAAGGGGCGCTTCAATCGGAATGAAAGCAGGAGTCCAGCGAATGTCGGTAATCTTCATTGTGCCTCTGGTCGGCTAGTGCTGGTTCGCAAGCAACTGTCCGGGAATGCCGACTCGCGCCCGGCAAATATGCCAGCGGCTCAGGTTGGCAAAGTATATCTCGTCAAACTTTTCACCGCCGAACGCTGCATTCGTGGGGCTGGCGAGCGTTGTCCCTTCCGGGTCCCACGCGAATAGCGAAACATTCCCATCCGGCGTCACCCGGTACACGTTGTGGGAAGCATAACAAGTCACGTACAGGTTGCCCTCTGCGTCGAGCGCTGCGCCGTCCGGCACACTATTTAACCCGGCTGCATAAACACGGGGTTTTCCGACCGTTCCGTTATCCAGAAGCGGCACCGCGAGCACATTGTTTTTCGTGCTTTGCACGACGTATAGCGTACGCTCGTCAGCGCTCAGCGACAGCCCATTCGGAAACGACAGGCGGTCAAGCAGTTGTTCGATCTTGCCGTTCGGTCTTAAGACAAAGAGAAAGCCGTCGTCTTTCTTGAACTCGCCGGAATCGCTGAAGTAAAGGTTGCCCTCGCGATCGAACACAGAAAAATTTGGAGTACGAAGGCGATACCGTCCGGCTCTTTCCCAGGAGCGAATCGTTTTGCCAGACCGGTCCAGCTGTATCAATACGCCCGGTTTGAAGTTGCAAACGAACAGATCCTGGCGCGCGGAAAAAGTTAGTCCAAGATTGAAGCCACCAAGTGTTGCTACCGTTTGGACCTTACCTTTTCGAGTGATTTTGTAGATCTGGCCGAGTTCGCCGCCAGCCCATAGGTTCCCGTCAGCATCAAATGCCAGTCCTTCGGGATGGTCGAGACCTTCCGCAAAGATTTCGAATTTCTGCAATGAAATTTGGGGCTGCATAGCGAAGTATGGAAGGAAATCTCGGCTATTCTACTTGTTTGCCTGACATTTGAACATTATAGTGAAGCCGCACTGTGTGGCTTCGCGGAATCGCGGGAACAGCTTATGAGACGACTGTTGCATTGCGCTGCATTTCTATTTTTCCTTTTTGCTGCGGGTCTCATGCTCGCCGAAAACCCGCACTTCAATTGTGTCCCCTCATTCCCTTTTCAACAGGAGTGGCAAGGAGCTGACGCTGCATATTCAATTCCGCTGCAGGATGGCCGCGTGGCGTGGATCTTCGGCGACACCCTTTATGGCGACGGACGCCTGGTCACCGGCGAAGAGCCTCGCATGGTGCACAACACGATCGGCATTTCTACCTGCAAGGACGGGAAGTGGAAGATCGACTACACGATCAAAAAAGACGCCAAAGGCAACCCCGATAGCTTTTTCAAACCGCAGCAGAACAACGGCACTTATTATTGGGCGCTTGATGGAATCGAACATGACGTTGAACATAAGCAGGAACTCTGGATCACGCTGGTCTGCGTGCGCAACGTGCCGAACTCAAACGCTTTTGCCCTCGGCTTCGAGATCTGCGGAACCGATCTCGCCCACATCACGGGGGTGGAAAGTAATCCGCAGAACTGGAACGTTGCGTACTTCCCGCTCGTGGCTAAGGGCGTGCACGCGAATCCTTCGGCTTCTGCGTTGATCGAGGACGAATATCTTTACATCTACACGCTGTACGAAGTGGGAAGCCGGCCGCAGATCCTCACAAGAATTCCACTGCAAGGTCTGAGCGATCCCCGGAAGAACCTGCAATACCTCGGCAGCGACGACAAGTGGCACGACGGGATTGAGCCCGCGAAGGCAAAAATCATCATGAAGACCGGGGCCTCGGAGATGTCGGTCCGCTATCATCCGGAACTCAAGAAGTGGATCGCTGTCATGGTCGATCCTCAGCTCTTTTCCGACAAAGTGATCCTTCGGACCTCGCCGAACTTGATCGGCCCGTGGACTGATGGCGAAGTGATCTATCGCATCCCGATCCTGCAGAAAAGCGATCCGAAATACGATGCCGACACTTTCTGCTACGCGGGCAAGGAGCACCCCGAGTTCGAACAACCGGGCGAACTGCTGTTCACATATGTGTGCAACACGATGAAGCCAAGAAAGCTGTTGAGTGAGACAAACATTTACTTCCCGCAGGTTGTGCGCATGCCCATGCCGGACGCCGCGAAGAAATAGTTAGTCTGCAAGAACACGTTTGCAGAAGGCGAGAGTGCGCCGGACGTGTTTTGTCCAATACGGCCAGTCATGGCCACCGGGAAACTCTTCATAGACGTGAGATACGCGCAGTTCGTTGAGTGCCCTGTGCAGAGCACGGTTCGGCTCGATGAGCGGATCCTCGGTCCCGCAATCGAAGCGGATCGGCGGAAGCGCGTCATGATTCATCTTCGCCCAGTGCAGCAAGTCGGTGTCGATATCGCCCGCATACTGAAATACTTGTGCTGGGTACGGAATGAACTGCGACAACTGCTCGACCTTTGTGATCGAGGAATGCGCAGAAATTCCCTGCACCTGCGATGCATATTTCATGCCTAAGCGCAAAGCTCCGTAGCCGCCCATCGAGAGTCCGGCGAGAAGAAATTTGTCCGGATGCAATTGCGGAAACAACTCACGCAGGCAGCGCGGGATGTCATCGACGATCCATCTTTCATAGTCGGCATGGGCATGGGGAACATAACCGCTCCCGTCGCCCCAGAGTCCATCAGACGGCATGGCAATCATCATCGGAACGATCGTTCCGTCCCGCAGCATCTCCGTCGCAATGGTGTCGAGGTCGCCGTTCAGCCACCAGTTCCACTGGCATCCGTAGACGCCGTGCAACAGGAGCAGCAGTGGCACGCGTTGCAACGATTCCATTGTCGGCGGGCTGAACACTACTACGTCGCCGCGAGATCCCAAGGCCTCACCGCGAAAATTCAAAAAGCGCAGACTCTCATTTCCCGGGATCGGACGCGACAGCTGGGCATTAGGGAATTGTTTCTCCATGCTGGTTTACACGTTTCCGGCAAGCAGCGGGATCGCGCCAAATAGTCCGGCGTCGTTCCCGAGTTGTGCGGCGACTATCTCGACCTTGCCCCACGGCGTCCATGCGTGCTGGTTCACATACGCTTGAATATAAGGAATGATGACGGCAGCGCGGCGCATCACGCCGCCTCCGATCACAATCCGCTCGGGATCATAGGCGTGAATCAATCCCACCGTTCCGGTTGCCCAAACCTTCAGACAGTAGTCAAGAACTTCGACCGCAACGCGGTCGCCCGCATCAGCCAGTTCAAAGAGGATCTTGAAATCTATGTTGTCGTGGCCCGCCAAAGTGCTCGCCGAGAAACCGGGCCATTCATGCGCCAGAAAAGGCAGCGACCAACCTGAGGCTTCGGCCTCAAGGCATCCGATCGCGCCGCAGGTGCAGGGACGACCGCCGACTCTCGCCGCCAAGTGACCACCGAGACAGCCAGCTTGCGCGTGCTTTCCGCGCAGCAGTTTGCCCTCGATCATCGCCGCACCGCCGATCCCAGTACCCAGGGTGATCATTACCACATTGTCGCAACCGCGGACGGCTCCCGCGTGACGCTCGCCGAGCAATGCCATGCGGGCGTCGTTCTCGATGGCAAAGCGCAGACCAAACTCCTGCCTGCACCACGCATCGAAATCGATGGACGGTGCGTCTTCGTACTTCTTGTTAGTCGAGACAACCCGCCCAATCCGCGCATCGGCGAGCCCGCAGAATCCTAGTGCCAATCCTTCACACTGCATGGCGTCCATTTGAAGTTCAGCCAGCAGCTTGCGAGCCGACTTCGCGAAGACATCGAGCGCCGGCCGGAGCGGTTGCGCCGAATCGAGTGAGACGTGGCAAGAGCCAAGAATCTGTTCATCCTTTATGAGCGCGATGGTGGCATGGCTGCCGCCCAGATCAATGCCGATGGCCGGTCGAGTCATATTAAAAAAGTCGTATCAAAATCAATCACTTCGAGCGATCAAACAACGCAATATTATTCGCTTTGAGCAGATAATGATCAAAACTTTGTTCTTTTTGTTGCGTTCGAGAGGGTATTCCCGTTAGCCTATTGCCATCATGAACCCCGCCCCTGCCTTCGTGAACTGGGCCGACGGTGCGCTGCAGGTCCCCGGGCTCCAGCGATCGGAAAAGAAACTTGGCCAGCTGACTGGAATCTTTCGCGACCATCAAGCCTGGCAGCAACTTGATCCAGAAATAATAGTGTATCGAGTCTGGTGGTGGGAACCGGTCCCTTCAGGCACGGAAGGCGGCTTGTTCTGGGGGCCCACCGAAATCCAACCCGGCCGAGTCGGGAATGAGTATTTCATGACGCGCGGGCACTGGCACGTGATCCGCAATCGTGCCGAATTCTATGGCACCGTCGCGGGCAGCGGCAAACTTGTACTCATGGATCGAACGGGACATACCTGGTCGGAAGATATGATGCCCGGAAGTCTGCATTACACCGCGGGCGAAGTTGCTCACCGCATCGTGAATACCGGAGACACGCCGATTCGCGTGATTGCCTGCTGGCCCAGCGATGCGGGTCACGATTATGAAGTTGGAGGGGGTCGCGGATTCGGGGCGCGGATTGTTGAAGCACGGGGCGCCCCGATCCTCGTGGAATCCCCGGAATGACTGCGTGAGCCACGATAGTCAAAAGTCTGCAGTCAAGGCTCATCCCAAGTTTGATCCCAAGCTGGGTGTGCACCGCCATGCCGAGGATTTCACCTTCAGTTACGAAGAAGGCGTGTTCGGGCCGCAGCCGGAGTTCCGCCGACTCGATAGTATTCGCCGCAGTTTAAGAGATCCTAGCTGTCACGGCCCCGACCCGGTGTACTCGATCGTCATGGATGTCGGCCGTCGAGAACACACAAACGAACTCGCTCGGCGCATGCTTTTATTTGGGGTTGTCGTTTATGCCGCAGGCCAACTGGGAGAAGAACCAGTCCGCAGCCAGGGCCATATTCATGCCGTCGCGCCTCATTGTGGGTGGTCCAC
>JBAVAA010000664.1:0-1935 GCA_049585515.1 Terriglobales bacterium
CGAATCCCGAGGAATTAATTGCGGCAGCGCACGCGGCGTGCTTTTCGATGGCGCTGTCGGCGCAACTGGGAGAAGCGAAGCTGACGCCGGAGAGCATCAGCACAGGCGCCACGCTGACCATGGAAAAACTCCCAACGGGATGGACCATCACCGCCGTTCATCTGGATGTGACAGGAAAGGTACCCGGCGCCACCCCGGAGGCCTTTAACACAGCAGCCCAAAACGCAAAAGCAGGTTGTCCGGTCTCGAAAGTGCTCAACGCCAAAATTACGATGGATGCAAAGCTCGGATAAAGACGGGCAGCCCGGCGACTCATAACCCATTTCGCATGTTATACATGGATGCGTATGTACGTACGGAAATACAATTACAATATGTTTCGCGTGAAACACCGAATCATTTTGGGGGATTCGGCGTAGGATCGGCGGCCCAAGTTCAACAGTTGCTTAGCTTTGTGAGCGCAGAATCTCGCGCAACTTTTGATTGATGCGTACCGCCTCCTGCGAGGCCTGATCGATCAATTCCACCCAGCGCCGGGAGGTTTCGGGCGGGCCTGCCTGCGAAATCAGGTAGGTTGCTTGAACGATGGTTTCGAGTGCGTTGCTGAGGTCGTGGGCCAGGGTTCGGAGTTCCCGCGCCAGCTCTTTCGGGATTTTATCGGAAGCATCTCCCATGGTCTTGGGCGCTTGCCCTCGTTTGACAGCCGGACGCCGAGCAGTAGATATTAGTGTAGTCGCTCCTGAAGAGTGAACCTGCCGATTTTTTCTCTTATGCGGATATGGCGGAACTGGCAGACGCGCTAGGTTCAGGTCCTAGTGATCGCAAGGTCGTGGAGGTTCGAGTCCTCTTATCCGCACCAAAACCGTTGCCAGTTGCCAGTACTCAGTTGCCAGTTGTGACACGACTGTTGGACCTTCCCCCTGATACATTTGGACCGAGACTGGCGGTTGGGGCACTGGCAACTGGATACCGGCAACTGGCAACTGATTCTATGCGCCGGCCGACAGACGGTGCGTGCTCTTGCTTTGGGCTATGCCGTACTGGCGGATTTTATAGAGCAGCGCTTTGTAACTGATCTTCAGCAAGACTGCGGCTTGTTTGCGATTCCAGTTTGTCTCTTCTAGAGCGCGGGCGATGGCTTCGGCCTCGGCTCCATCTTTGGCGCTGCGCGACAGTGATTTCAGTCCGCCGGTTGGGTCCGCGGCGGCAGCAGCGCTTCTGCCGTCAACATGCATTCCTATGCCGCCATCGGGACGGGGCTGCAATTCAGAAGCGGCCAGCGTTTCGTCTCCCAGAACCAGATAGCGCTTGATGAAGTTGCTCAACTCGCGCAGGTTGCCTGGCCAGGAGTGGCGCAGGCACGCTTCCATCAGCGGCCCCGAAAGAGGCAACGGGGAACGCGCATAGGATTCGGACATGCGTGACATGAAATGCTTCAGCAGGATCGGGATTTCTTCCTTGCGGTCGCGCAGCGGAGGCAGCGACATGGTAAAGGCGTTCAGACGGTAATAGAGATCCTCACGCAGACGCTTGTTGGCCAGCGCTTCGGGAATGTCAATGTTGGTAGCGGCCAGAATGCGGACGTCGACCTTGACCAAGGTGCGGCTGCCCAGTCGGGAGAATGTCTGGTCCTGCAGAACGTGCAGCAACTTCGCCTGCAGGAGCGGCGGCATTTCGCCGATTTCGTCGAGCAGGATCGTGCCTTTGTTGCAGAGTTCGAATTTGCCGGGCTTGGCGTGATTGGCGCCGGTGAAGGCCCCTGCTTCGTATCCGAAGAGTTCGCTTTCCAGCAGGTCGGCGGGCACGGCTGCGCAATTCACCTTGAGGAAGGTGCGGTGAGAGCGCGGCGAAAGCTTGTGGATCAGGCGGGCGAGCACTTCTTTGCCCGTGCCGCTCTCGCCTAGCAGGAGGACCGGAATATCGACGTTGGCCACC
>JBAVAA010000665.1:0-5030 GCA_049585515.1 Terriglobales bacterium
ACTGCAGATCCCTCACTTCGTTCGGGATGACAAGGGCTTAGGTTTTGGGTTTCCTGATGGCTGAAAGCTAAAATCTCTATGGACATTTCCGACTGGCGCAAGAAAGTCGACGAACTGGACCGCAAGCTGGCGGCGTTGCTCAACGAGCGCGCTGCCGCTGCCGTCGAAATTGGACGATTGAAACGCAATACCAAACTGCCGATTTATGAGCCGGATCGCGAGCGCGAAGTGGTCGCCAATGTACAACGCAGCAACACCGGTCCCTTGACCGCCCGCGATCTCGCGCAGATTTACGAACGTATCATGGACGTGATGCGCAGCATCCAGAAGCACGAAATCGTTCCCGACACTGGGCAAGCATCCCGCGACACGGAAATCGATTCACAACTGAACGATTAGAAAGCTGCCGAAAAACTTCATGATTGTCGCAATGCAAGATGCGGCCACCGAAGATCAGATCCAGCAGGTGATCGATCAACTGGTCAACTTCGGCTTCGAAGTCCACCGCTCAACGGGCGCGCGCCAGACCGTTCTCGGCGGCGTCGGCGTTCCCCACGATTTCGACACCCGCGAAGTCGAAATGATGCCCGGAGTGCAGGAAGTCCACCGCATCACATCACCCTACAAACTTGCCGGTCGCAACTTCCGGCCCGAAGGCACAGTAGTTAAGTTTGCAAACGGCATCGAAATCGGCGGCAAGAAGATCGTCGTCATGGCTGGGCCATGCTCAGTCGAAACCCGCGAGCAACTGTTCACCGTCGCCGAACTGATTGCCAAAGCGGGAGCGCGCATTCTGCGCGGCGGCGCCTTCAAGCCACGCTCTTCTCCTTATTCATTCCAGGGACTCGGCTTAGACGGCCTCAAGTTGCTGCGTGAGGCAGGCGACCATTTCAAGCTCCTCGTGATCAGCGAGGTTATGGAGATATCCCAGATCGAGCTGATGTTGCCTTACGTAGATATCTTCCAAGTGGGCGCGCGCAATATGCAAAACTTCAATCTGCTGCGCGAACTGGGAAAGGTCCGAAAACCTGTTCTGCTCAAGCGTGGCATCGCGGCCACGATCGAAGAACTGCTGTGCTCGGCGGAGTATCTGCTCGCCGGCGGGAACTACGAACTCATTCTCTGCGAGCGCGGCATCCGCACTTTCGAAACCTACACGCGCAACACGATGGATATCTCCGCGATCCCCATCATCCACAAGCTTTCGCACTTGCCCATGACCGCCGACCCGTCGCACGGCACAGGACGCCGCGACAAAGTGGCTCCGATGGCCCTTGCATCCGCAGCCGCTGGTGCCGATGCCATGCTCATCGAGGTCCATCATCAGCCGGACAAGGCGCTCTCGGACGGTGCGCAGTCGCTCTATCCTGAGCAGTTTGCCAAGTTGATGGACCAGCTCCGAATGATCGCGCCTGCGGTGGGACGCGAGATCGCGTAAACCTTCATGCCACCGAACGTGAGAAACGAACGTCTCGGCTACGAGCTTCGAGCCGCGAGCTTCGAGAATCGGGTTGCTCGAAGCCCGCAGCACGAAGCTCGCAGCTTCCGCCGGCAATGCAGATCGCTCGCCCTGCTCGCGATGTGGCCCTATGCCCTTTAAGCAAGTCACCATCATCGGCACAGGTTTGATCGGCGGCTCGCTGGGCCTCGCTCTGAAAAAACGCCGGCTCGCCGCGCGAATCATCGGGTGCGACCGCGCTCCGGTTCTGGAACGCGCCCAGGAATGCGGCGCCATCGAATCTGGAACCACGAATCCCGCCGATGCCGTGCGCGGCAGCGATTTGGTGGTGCTGGCAACTCCTGTGATCTCAATCCTCGATCTAGTTGGACGGCTCGGTCCGGCGTTGCCGGCCAAAACACTCGTCACCGATGTTGGCAGCACCAAGGCGGAGATTGTTCAGCGCGCCGCGAAATCCTTTGGCCGCAACGCCAGACACAGATTCCTGGCCGGGCATCCCATGGCCGGGAAAGAAAACGCAGGCGTCGAATTTGCCGATGCCGATCTTTTCGAAGGCGCGGCATGGCTGTTCACGCCGCTTCCCGGCCAGAACGTTTATGCCGGACAATGCGGAGAATTTATCCACTGCGCGGAAAAAATGGGCGCGAAGATAGCGGTCGTCGATCCCGCCGATCACGATCGCTTCTGCGCCTGGATCAGCCATCTGCCGCAGATGATCTCCACCGCTCTGGCAGCCGCGCTGGTGGATGAATTCGGTCCCGACGCCCCCGTACTCGACATCGGCGGACGAGCCCTGCGCGAGATGACCCGCATCGCCGGCAGTCCGTATTCGATGTGGCGAGATATCGCCATCACCAACCGAAAAAACCTTGGCGATGTGCTGCATAAACTGGAGCAGCGCCTCGCGCACATCCGTGAGAACCTGGACTCACGGGAACTGGCAGGCGAATTCGAGCGCGCGCACCAACTGAGAAAAACTCCGCCGCGGAAGGAGAAACGCAAACGATAGGGAGACTCTTATCAGGTCTGCGGCAAGATCCGTAAACCACGGAGAACAGAGGAGCACAAAGGCTTGGTCGGAGTTTCCCTAGGACGGAGACGACGCATATGGAGAACCATGCTCCTGATGACCCGGTAGCAATGTACATCCGCGAAGCCAGAAGCGTTGAACCTCTCACCAAGGAAGAACAGGCAAAACTATTTCGAGAGCTAGGCCCTTTGGTCCGTTGGGGCGATTTGGACGAACAGAGGGAAAACGTCGCGAGGAGATTGATAGAAAGTCAGCTCATGTTGGTCGTGAACATCGCACAAAGACACTCGGCGTCTGCTGTTTCTATGCTGGAATTAATTCAGGAGGGCAATATCGGTCTGATGAGCGCCGTCAAGAGCTTCGCGGAAAGGCCGATTGGAGACTTCTCTGCCCATGCCGCCACGTGCATAGAGGATGCAATTGCGAAGGCTTTAGGCAAATCGAACAGCGGAACCGTGTGATCAGAGTTTGAAATAGTTGGTGAAACTTGATCACAGCTATAACATGAGAGCTGCCGTTCAGGACTCGGCCGTAGAAAGAGCGAAATCCCCTATTTCGCCGCCCGTCCCCCCGGCCTCCGCATGATCTCGATCGGTGCGGTATCGTCGTCGTGCAGCGACGTGTGACTCTGTTCCACTGGAGGATTCCCGAGTTTTTCCAACAATCGCACGCAACGGTTCCAGCGCAGCATGGCGTCGTCGTTGTGCGGAGGGCGAATCTTCTCGGCTTCCTCGAAGCAGCGCATGGCTTCATGCAAGGAGCCAACCAGATTATGCGCAGGAACTCCAGCCTTTACCTGCGCTTTCGCTCGCCGTTCAATCAGAAGCCCGCGGTAGTAGAGACGGTCATACGGACTCGTCAGACTCTGGAAGAATTTTTCCGCCTCGGCATAGCGATCCGGGTGGCGTCCCTCGAACTGGTCGGTCAACGTCAGCCCCAAGAGCCGGAGAGCCATCTGGTTGTCCGGATCGGCCGCCAGAATGTCATGGCAGATGGATTCAGCTTCCTCCGGTTCGTTCAGGTAGCGATACAGCTCGACTTTGGAAATGGCTTCTGGAATACCGTCCTTCGAAATGGTCTTTAATTTGAGTTCCACGTTGACCTCCGTGAACCGGAAACTCTAACAGTTGTGGTGGATCTCCAGCGCCCTAAAATCACCGCCTGAAGGCACCCTTGTAATATGGCACTTTCGGTATGCCTGAAGGCATACCCTGATACAAATCATACCTGCACAGCATGGGCGAGCCGCTCCTCGCCGCCCGATTGCTAGAGATTCCACAGCAGATACGCCGCCAGTACCGTACCGAGCAATGCGCCGCCGTAGCAGAGTGTGAAGATTACTTCGTTCAGATGTTTCACCTGCAGTCCGTCGTAGAGCGTAAAGCGAAAACGGTGTGCCCAATGAAACAGCGGCAGCGAGCACAGGATAAACAAATAAATCCGCGTCAATGGCGAGTGCAGCAACGCCGTCAGATGTTCATAGCTCGGTTCGGGCAGCCAGCCCAGCGGGAACACCAGTCCAAATAAAAACAGCTGAACCGGGATCAGGACCGCCGCCACGACTCCGCCGGCGCTGAACAGAAGCCAGAAGAAAGCCTCATTCGATGCTCTGCTTGCCGATGCTTTCTTGCCCACTAATGTGGTCGATACCATGCTCATGGCGTCCTCAATAGCACCCAGGCGACAAAAGCCGAAACCGCAATCCACAGAACATAATTGGGTGCGGCAACCAGAAATTCAGGAACGCGCTTTCCACCCATCCGCACCGGCATCGCGCGGGGCGCAAGATTGAACCAGGTGATGGAGTGAAACATCACGAAACAGAATGCAATCAGGTTAAGGAAAATCATAATCGGCGATTCCAGCCGATTGGTGAAGCGCATATAGGCCGCCAGACCCTGCGAGAATGCTCGCAACTGGAACAACGTCAACACCACGAACCAAGCCACCGAAAGGCTGGTCAGCTCGCGCAAAATAAATTTCAGATAATGCCACTCTCCCAGCCACCACCACGTCGATACGCGCTTCCGGTACCAGCGTGGACGGAATTCGGAACGGGCCGCCTGGTCCGTCGTCCCCTGGGTTATGGCCTGGTCCGTCATCGCTTGTTCAGTCACTGCTTGTCCGATCTCACTCGTTCAATCACCCCTTGTTGGCGGTCCCTTGATGCGTGTCTTCATGCCCGCGCGGCAAGATAAACGACTTCACCCAGTCCAGAGCGGCCGTTAGCTTGTACTGCTGGATCGCCCCGGCGGGATCGACGTGCTTGGGACAGACACGCGTGCATTCCCCGACAAACGTGCACCCCCAGATGCCGTCCGGATGCGCCAGAGTCGCCAAACGCTCGACCGATCCCTGATCGCGGTTGTCGAGGTTATAGCGCTGCGCCAACGCCAGCGCCGCCGGCCCCACGAAATCCTGATCGAGCCCCACTACCGGACAAGCCGCATAGCACAGCGTGCAGTTGATGCACATGCTGAATTGTTTATACAGATCAAGTTGCTCGGGGGTCTGCAGAAATTCGCCCGCACTGAGTGGCGG
>JBAVAA010000666.1:0-5503 GCA_049585515.1 Terriglobales bacterium
CGTTAGTACAGTCAATCCAGCGAGGAACTTGGATCCCATTTGTGCAACTCTGGCGATCATCAGAATTCTCCTTTTGTAACCAAGTTGATCCCTGTTTCTCCGAGGGTGTCGGCGTCCAAAATGCGCTGTAATACTTACACTGTAAAAAGTACCCACACCCGCCCGCTAAACCACAGGTCCAAGTGTTATCAATCACTTGGATGTCACCTTAACGCATATATATGTACATACAAATATACCACGACAAAATGTTCCACGTGAAACAGTGTTTCACGTGAAACACTGTCGCCGCGGACGCATTCAGGTGACCTACGCCCCCCGCTTGGTCTTCAGCTCCGCCAACAGCTGCTCGATGCGGTCTTCTTTTTCCAGCGCAGCGAGCCGGTCTTCCACGTCGTCGGCCAGGAGTTGAGCTTTGGCTCCGCTGATGGCTTCTTCGCGCGCCACCTTCTTCTTCATGCGATCGAAGGTCGCGGACTTGCTATTGGCGCTCATGCCAGACTGCGCGTCAGTAGCGCGATGTGCTGCCCGCGCTCGACGGTGCTGTGCGATCAGCAGATCGGCTTTGGCGTTCGCCTCAGCTAGCTTCTGATCGAGATTGCGCAATGCCGATTTCAGATTCTCGACCTGCGCCTTCTGGTCTTCGAGCTGTTGCGCGAAGTTCGTGCTCAGATCGCGATAACTTTCGACGCGGAGCAGAGCGGCGCGCGCCAGGTCGTCTTGCTTCTTGTCCACGGCGAGTTCGGCCTTGCGCATCCATTCCTGAATCTTGTCGTCGTTCTCCAGCTTCTTTTTTTCCAGCAGATGCTGGTCGGCAATTGCAATCGCAACCTGCGTCTTGACCTGCAAGAGCTGGTTATTCATGTCCAGGATGACCTGCTTGATCATCTTCTCCGGCTCCTCAGCCTTGTCGATAAGGTCGTTTAGATTTGCCCGGACTAATGTGGAAACGCGTTCGAGTAATGCCATATAGGACTCCTTGTAATTCAGTCGTTGTGCTTCAGTTGTTGATGCTTCTGTCGTTAGAGGTCCGTCGTTGTTCGGTCGGTCTCTTCCAGGCTCCGCCTACCACAGAGATCGCTATATAAGCGGCAATCCCGGCCGCTACCCAGATGCCTACGTGCCCGGTCGCGGCGCCAAGAGCCGCTCCCATCGCGGCTCCGAGAGCTACCGACAGGCCGAGCGATCGAGCGTGATGCAGTTCTTCTGACACGCAATCCCTCCTGAAATCTGTCGTTGTCCGTGGAGTGCCGGGCGTCCCCGCCCGGCGGCAATCACTTAGCGGGCGAGGACGCCGTCCACTCACACTTACGCCTTGTCCTCCGGCTTCGTTGACTTGTCGCCGATTTGCCGGACCTTGCCGAGCAGCTCTCCCAGCGGCATGCCGCTCAGCGTTTCAAATAAGGCCGGCACCTGCGCTGCCATCTTCGTGATGTCGCCGGTGATCTTGCTCATCCCCGCGCTATCACCATTTCCCGTGGAAACAATCGTGATCTTGTCCACGTTCGCGAGCGGCGCCGCCAAAGCCTTCACGATTTCGGGCAGGCCAGAGATCAGTTTGTCGACGACCGCGGCCTGGTTGTACTCCTGATAGGCAGCGGCTTTCACGTTCATTGCCTTGGCTTCGGCCTCACCTTTTTTGAAGATGATTTCCGCCTCGGCTTCTCCTTGGGCGCGAATCGCCGACGCATGACCCTCGGCTTCCGCGATCAGGCGCTGCTTCTCGGCCGCGGCGATCGTTTCGATGCGCTGCCGCTCGATCTCGGCTCCCTTCAATACCGTTGCGATCAGTTCTTTTTCGCGGCGGCTGATTTCGGCGTCCTGGACTTTGACCTGCCCTTCTTTCTCGGCCTGCTGCACTTTGACGCTTTCCGTGATGACCTGTTGCTGCATCACGTTCGATTGAATGTCGTAAGCCTTGTCGGCCTGCGCCTGCTGGCGTTTCGAAACTTCGAGGTACTGCGCTTTCTTCACCTCGAGGTCGCGCTGCGATTCGGCCTGCTTGGCTTGGGACAGCGTCTCGGCCAGCACCCGTTCCTGGTCGGCCTGCGCTTTGGCGACGGCCGCTTCCCGCGTGGCCATGGCGCGCTTGATCGCGGTGTCGCGCTCAGCTTCGGCGGTCGCGACATCGGCATCGCGCTTGATGCGGGCGACATCGGGCTTGCCCATGTTGGTGATGTATTCGTTCTTGTCGCGGACCTCTTTGATGGTGAAAGAAATTACTTCGAGGCCCATCTTGTTCATGTCGTCGGCGCAGGTCCCGCGCATGCGGTCGCCCACCATCTCCGGCTGCTTGACGATCTCTTCGACCGTAAGTTGTCCGATGATGCCGCGCAGATGGCCTTCCATCACCAGGCGGATCAGGCTTTCGCGCTCCTGATCGGTCTTGGTCAGGAATTGCTCGGCGGCGGTCAGAATCGACTCTTTGTCGGACTTGACTTTGATTTGAGCGACGGCCTCGACGGTGACCGCTACGCCCTGCTTCGTATAGAGGTCCTGCTGCGGAGCCACGTCGAACGACATCAGTTCAAGCGAAAGACCGTGGCAGTTTTCAACCATTGGAAATACGACTGTGCCGTTGCCACAAATTACGCGTTTGCCGCGAAAACCGTAAACGATCAGCGCTTCATGCGGACCGGCCTTGCGGTATAAACGGGCCAGCATGCTCGTCAGGAACAAGATGACCAGAACCATCAGTCCCGCGAAGACCAGAATTTCTACTCGCACGCCCATGAAATACATATCGCCTCCTAGCGAAATCGTTGCCAACTGCAGCCCCTAAAGGGGCGTCCGATTTTTCAAAGTCTTCGGTATCGCTAAAGCGATACCCTGATACGAAGCCAGACTTCCCCATCTCTACGGCGGTGTCAAAAATCTCTAACCCCGTGTCAAAACTCCGGTCACCATATCCAGATCCCGCGCGATGCGATCGGGGTCGTTGTGCCCGAGATAGATATCGCCGTTTGAAGTCCGGATATGGACCACTTTGTTGCACCACACATAGGCTCGCATGCGTCCGATGCCGCGAATGCCGTAGCCGCGGATAAAAGCCCAGCGCTCGATCGCATAACTCAGAATCGATTGCTTCGGGATTGACCGCAGGCGGAATCCCAGCATCCGAATCTCAACTCCATCGCGCGTAAAGCGATACTGAAAACCGCTCCACGCCATCACACACGCGCCCAGACCAACGAGGCCTCCGAGCACGGCTGGCCAGATTCCCGCTGCGGTGCGCGTCAGCAGCAACGCAGCAGCCGGCCCTATCGTCACGAGCAGAAGGACCGGAACCCAGGCACGGCCCGTGTGCGTCTCCTCAGCCAGCAAATCGTTTTGGACGCTATCGCTCATAAGGGATCCGACTATCAGCTCTTAACTTCTTCCTCGTTATTCATCTCTTCCCACAACCGCACATAGGCAAGGCCCTTGTCGTAGCGGGTCACCACAATTTCTGCGCCCTTGGCAATCGCGGCGCCATTTTCGCTGCGCGCCCCGCACGTGCGCCGGGTGCCAGCCTGCGAATAAATGATTTCGCCGGTGCCGTTCTCCCGGATCGGCATCGAAATTCTCCCCAGCACGCCGACCATCTCGTAGTCGGCCGCGTCCATGTTCTCCTCGTGCGAGATCAACACACGCGTGAGGAAAAGAAAAACGATGGCAGCACCCAAGAGTCCGGCTCCCAGGGCGATCAGCAGCCCAAGCGCATACCAGATACTTGAAAAGCGCGTGATCAGAAAACCGGTGCCTCCGAACCAGGCGAGGAACGCGGTCACGGTGACAAAGTTGAAGGGCGAGACCGGCGACTGGCCGGTATGGGATCCGGACGCCGCGCCGTGTGCACCCCCGGGGGCATGTCCAACATCAAAGTGACCGCCCGCATGCGGAAAGTGCGGCAGATGCAAGTGCCCATGCACTCCACCGACCAGGAACGAAACGGCGCTGAGCAGAAAACCGACGGCGAAACAGATCAAGTAAAAATCGGACCAGGTCATAATTTTCGCCTCACTTCCGCCTCATTTCCGTCTGCGGGCCACAGCGCCCGTGGCCCGCGCCAGTTCCGGCCGCAACGCTTCGAACAACCGGTCGGCGAGTCCGGGCGTATTCAGGATTTCGCCGAGCAGCAACAGACAGCGCCGCGTGTTTTTGTCGCGCGCCAGCTTAATCAAAACGTCCCTGACCTCGGGATCGCTCGCGAAGCGCTCCGAACCTTGCAGCAACCACAGATCGAGTTGATCTTCGGTGGTGCGCAGGTCGGAAACCAGTTCGGTGTGATAACCCTCGGGGTCATCCACCAAAAAGCCGGGATGCACCTTAAAGAAACGCGCCAGCAGGGTGCGTGATGACTGTGTCATATGCGGCCGCTTGCCGCGCTCGATCTGCGAAAGATACGACTGGCTGATCTTCTTCCCCGTCTCGGCTTGAATGCCCTTCATCAGCTCCTGTTGGGTGAGAGGACGATTCATGCCGCGCAGCGACCCTTCAACCTCGCGGAGATAGCGAATTTTTTCTCCCAATGTCATATATATCAAATCGCAATAATAATATCGCATATTGGAATATTGTCAAGAACTCGATTAGGCATGTTTGCAGCGACTTACGCTGAGAATCCACAATTGCAGGCAGAAAAAAGCCTCCGCCGAGGCGGAGGCTCGAAACCACAGGCCACTCGTCTAGTCCACCTGCAACCGTATCTGAGTGGTGTGCGGTCCGGGTGTCCCGGTGATGGTGATGGTATAAACTCCAGCCGCCGTACCCCCAGTCGCGGTGGTGACTGAACTGGTGGATCCGCAGCCGGGCTGCAGCAGCAATACGCCGGCGATCAAGCCCAGAAAAGCCACGGCGAGCCAGCGGCGTCTCTTGCGTCCCGCGCCCAGCCCCAGCCCAAGCAGGCTAATGCCTCCAATCGGGAGCCATGCCGCATAGAACGAGCCCCGGTGCCAAAGGCTGGTAGTGCTCACCGGGCGCGCGGTCGTGGCAATACTGAGCGTCGTCGTTGCACACGAGCTTCCCGAAAGACTGACGGTAGAAGGGTTGAAGGTCGGAG
Source organism: Terriglobales bacterium (assembly GCA_049585515.1). Lineage (GTDB taxonomy): Bacteria > Acidobacteriota > Terriglobia > Terriglobales > Acidobacteriaceae > Acidiflorens. Next base: position 5,042 of record JBAVAA010000666.1, read on the forward strand.
CAGTTGCGGTGACAATCGACGGCAACGTGGTTTCGCCGGGTGTAATGGTGCCGGTATAGCCCATGTTGGTCGCCGGGCAAAACTTGACCTGAATCGTAGCGGTGTCGCCGGCATTAATCACCGGGGTCGAAGTCGAGGCACTGATCCCGTAATCGACGACGTTCTCGATCGGCTGCGGGACCGACGCTCCCACCGGACCGCCGTTTGCGCTGGCATTGCCCGCAATACTGATTTGCGAATTGACCACCGGAACGGCTGGCGTAATTTCGACTTCCACAGTCGCCATGGCGTTCACCGCCAGGCTCTGAATAAAGCAGGAGATCGTCGATCCGACCACGCCGGCGCAACTCCCCGTGCCGCTCTGGACGGTAGCAGTAGGCGCCGACTGGTTCCCGGTGGTGGGCAAACCTACCACATTAAACTCCACCTGGCTGGCCGGGTCGGTGCCGAGAGGGTTTACGT
>JBAVAA010000667.1:0-4773 GCA_049585515.1 Terriglobales bacterium
CTCAGTTCTCAGTTCTCAGTTCTCAGTTCTCAGTTCTCAGTTCTCAGTTCTCAGTTCTCAGTTCTCAGTTCTCAGTTCTCAGTTCTCAGTTCTCAGTTCTCAGTTCTCAGTTCTCAGTTCTCAGCGATTCTAGTTTGGGTGGTTTGGGTGCAGTTTTTTTGAGAACTGAGAACTGGGAACCGAGAACTCTCTTTCAGCTTCTCCACTTCAACGTCACCGGCCCGCTCATCGGATGCCTAAATTCGCCGCCATTTTTCTTCATCTCCAGCATTGCGTTTTTTAAACCGAAATACCATTTCGCGGGACGGTCGGCATCGTCGATCAGCATCAGGTGCGGATTGTGCTTCAGGCCCTCGGACTGGAGTTCCATGGTGCGGCGGTCCTGCTCCACGAATTTTGCGAAGACAAATTTCAACAACTGCGGGCCGAAGGGGAGCCAGCGAAATAAGTTCCAGGCGGCTACTACGTCGATGCGGCACTGGTTGCGCGTAATGGGCGTTACGGTGGTCAGGCTCGAGAACCAGTATTTGCCGGCGCGAATGATTTCCGAGCGCAGATTGGGCAGGACGAAATCAATGGTCGTGGTGATGGAATCCGCGTCGGCGTAGAGGCGCAGAAGCTTGTAGGGCGCGCTGTTCGAGCTGGGAGTGTGCGCGCTCATGCGAAATCCGTAGGGGATGGGTTCGAAGTTCTTTTGCTTCTCGTGAATCGACTTTTGCGTGCGCCACCACCATGCCTGGTGGACGAAGGGGCCGTGCGCCGGATCCATCAGCCCGATGATGCCGTGATCGACCGAGCACGGCAGATCTGCGGTGAGCCAGGCGAGTTTGTAATGGTCGCTGAATTTCGGAATCTCGGGCGCGGGAGTGGGAGCGGGCGCGGGCTTTGTGAATCCGCCGCCAGCGGGGCCGGGATCGGGAATGAAAACCCAGATGAATTCGTCGTGCTCTTCGCAGGGATAACTTCCGGCATAGATGCGGTCGATTTTCAGAGTCTGTTCAGAGACCAGCGACGGGATCAGTTGGCACTGTCCGGTATGGGCGTCGAACCTCCAGCCATGGTAGGAGCATTCGATTTGCCCGCCGTCGAATTGTCCGCAGGAAAGCGGCATGCCGCGATGCGGGCAGGCGTCGCGCAGGGCAAAAGCTCGGCCTTGCTTGTCTCGTCCGATTACAAGAGGCTGCTCCAGCAGCATGGCTTTGGCGAGTTCTCCGCGACGAACTTGATTTGCCGGGAGGGCGCGGTACCAGAAGCCGAAGAGCACGAGCGCATCAGGCGTCTGCCACCCCAGTGGGCCAAAGGCGGGCCCGCCGGGGGCCCCGGTCTGGGACTGCAGTGGAAGGTCGTCAGGCATTGAACAGGTGAGAATACCGCAGCGGCGGTGAAATCTGAAAACGTTGTTCTCAGTTCGCGGTTCTTCTCGATTCGATTCGCGGCGGTTCGTTGCAGCCTTTTTTCTGAGAACTGGGAACTGGGAACTGAGAACTTTCTTCCAACTACCCGCGCTGACCGGAGCGCAGGCGCGTTCTTAATTGAACATACGCTGCGTGGGCCATGCCAGGTTGTTCTATGTGAGTGAGGAATAGCTTGCGCAGGGCGGCCGTGGTTACGCGGCCTTCGAGATAAGCATCATAGAGGTCGTTGCCCGCAAGATATCCGAGTTGCTCGGCGACGTACTCATACTTGTGGCCAGTGAACGGTGGCGCCTCTCCAGCGCCTGAAGGCCCCGCGCGGTGTTGCATCAAAAAATCGAGAGCTTCGACCGCGTCGGAGAAGGTGAGCGACGTCTGGAGTTCGAGGTCTTCACGAGTCACGTCGAATAAATCGGCGATGTCGGCATCGCGGAGCGCGGGGCGCGTGGGATAGAGGATCCGCGACCCGAAAAAGGCGAGCGCGTGTTCGAAGACCGCAATGTAAAACGCGTCGTCCTTGTTTAACGAATTAAAGCCTAGTGACTCGCCGTCGGATGACTCCGCGCCCCGCGCCGGCGGCATTGCCCGGCCGTTGCAAAGGTTCGGCAAGCCGCGGCAGGCCTGATGCAGGAAGCGGGTGGCGTCCTCGGCGGAAGAGGTCATGTGGAACTGGCGCACATAGACAGCGTTGATGGGTGTGAGGTAAACACTGCCGCGCTCGCGGACCCGGCGAAGCAGGGACCGGCGATGTTCAGCGGTGAATCCTTTACGCGATAGCAGGCGCCGCAGGAGCGCGTCCGAACTGCGCGAATAGACTTCGGGCATCAGGTCAACAAGCAGCCTGGGCTGCGTCGTGTTGTGCGGAGAGTACTGGTTGATTCCGAGAAAACGTACCAGGCCATCGATGAGGTTGTAGAGCGTAGGACCGAGGTCGGGCGCGCTGCGGTCTTTGGCGTTGCGTCCCCAGCGGTCGAGGCAGATGCGGTAATTTTCGTACTTCTCCAGCGGCGTTGCGTTGAAGACGCAGAAAATACTCTCGCGGACGTTCTTACGGACTTGCACGGCTTCGACGCGGTCGTGGGCTTCTCCGGCGGCGCGCCAGTAAAGGGCATCGACATTCTGCAGAACGGTGAGCATGGCTTCTGCGGGAAGTTGACGGCGCAGCACGGCTGGAAGGTGCTGGGGAGCGAGGTGCGATTCACCGAAAAGAACGAGGATCAGAGCGTCGGGATGGCGTTGACGGATTTCAGCAATCTTTTCGGCGGCGTGGCGGTCGCGCGCGCCAATCTTGCGGAGATCTTCGCGCGGCATGCAATCGAGCCCATAGATGGACGCGCCATGGTCGCGGGCGGCGGAGAGCAGTTCGTAGAATGGAATCCAGTCGTATCCCCAGTCGAGTTCGAAACGGACGCGCTGGTGCAGTTCGGCTTCGTCGATTTCGCCGCGAAACCATTCGTCGAGGATGTGCTGGTCGCGGGAGAAAATGGTTTCAACTCCCAGCACCACCGGGCGATGGCGGCGCCGCAGATCGCAAAGGAGCGATGCCAGATAGCGCTGCGAGTTGGGCAAAGCGTGGTAGTCGCCGACCAGAACGATTCCGGCGTTGGCTACTTCGCGGCGTACGTCGCCTGCGGCGAGAACTTTTTCATAGGAGCGGTAGGCCTCGCGAAAATCGCGGAGATATTTTCGACCGGAGGCAGGATCGATGGCCCGAATCTCACGCTCGACGCTGGCAAGAGCGTGGAGTTGGGCGGCGCTGCGCCGCGATCGTAAGATGCCGGTAGTTGCCATCCTCGTCTGTTAATGACCGTTTCAGCCGACCTATAGATGCCGGTTCTGCCGGACTAATCGCTCCTGCGAAATACCTAGTTGCCTTGACTTGCTTTGGTAGCGTCCCTATCCTCAGGTTTCGAGACTCCGAGTCTCATCGGACCTTGTGGAGCGCCACCTTTGCCTTTCGTGCCGGAAAACGTCCCGGAAAACCTGACAATTGCCACCACCGGCGCAAGCGGATCGATCTTCCTGAAGCACCTTCTACTTGCTGTGGAGCGCGATTCTCGGGTAAAGACCGTAAACTTCATCGCCTCCGACAGCGGCTTGCGCGTGCTGGCCGAGGAACTCGGTGTCGAAGGCCGCTCCGACCTTCTGCGTCAAATCATCGGCGCGCCGTCGGCAAAGATTCAGCAGCAGTCCAACAGCGATATCGGGGCGAACGTGGCCAGCGGGTCGTATCCTTCGGACGCGATGGTTGTAATCCCATGCAGCGTTGGCACGCTGGGGCGCATTGCCAACGGCACCGCCTCGCGCCTGATCGAACGCGCAGCCGATGTCACGCTTAAAGAGCGCCGACTGCTTGTGCTGTGCGTCCGCGAGACGCCGCTGAACAAAATTCACATCCGCAACATGGCGCTGGCGGCCGATGCGGGAGCGACGATCTTCCCGCTGATCCCGACGTTCTATAACCACCCGCCGAGCGCCGATGCCATGGCGCAGGAATTCGCGAACCGCGTACTGGCGCATATAGGCCTGCCCCAACCGGATGCCTACCGGTGGAAGGGATAAAAACCAGTTCTCAGTTGCCGGTTCTCAGTTCTCAGAAAAGGCGTTATTCCCGGCTGGTTTTACCGAGGACCGCTAACTGAGAACTTCTGGAAAAGATCAGTCACTCGGGGGACTTGGGGGGAAAGCCTTTCCTGCTTTGCAGGGATGTTTCCAGTCTAGGGAAGGGGCAGTGACGAAGGTAGGTATCTGGCGTGCATGTACCGCGAGTGCGCTGACAGCAGTTCTCAGTTTCCGATTCTCAGTTCTCAATTCTCCGTAACTAGAAGCCTTCGCTTAGGAGTTCGGTTCCGGTGGTGTGCCGTCCACTGAGAACTGAGAACCGAGAACTCCGAACCGATGCGGAGAACTGTTGCTTTTTCCGGCACACCACAACCGTGCCGTTGACGCCGACCCCCGCTTTTTTGTAATCTGCGTTTACACCGGAAAGGAGGTGGTCGGATGACGAGTTCAGAAGGACATTGTAGAAGTACCAGACCAGGTGAGGTGGCTGAGTCTTAGGGCGGTTGCTCTAAGCGGAGTTCTCGAGGAACCTTTGGTCGGGGGAATCGGGAACATCTCTCGCAAACAATCCGTGAGTATGGGCTGATTGATAAAGTCTGATCCGCCGGACACAAGTTGTGCCCGGCACCGGAACGAGCGAGGGGCCACGAGAGTGACCACCTCAGTCAATCCCAAACAGTCCACCGGACAGCCCGCAGGCTGATAAGCTTGCGGGCTGTTCTTATTTCAGTTCTCAGTTCTCGGTTTTCAGTTCTCAGTGAGTGATCCCTGGGTTTGCTGAGAACTAAGAACCGAGAAC
>JBAVAA010000668.1:0-9117 GCA_049585515.1 Terriglobales bacterium
GATGTACACGCAACTGAACCAATACCATGTGATCCTGGAAGCCCAACCGCAGTTTCAACTGGATCCGAAAACTCTGCAACATCTGTATATTCAGTCCAACGCCTCGTCGGGAACCTCCGGACCGGGAGCTTCCACCTCGTTTTCGGCATCGGGATCGTCTGCCGCCGGCTCGAATGCCACGACCGCTCCGGTGCTGTATACGCCCGCTTCGGGAGCCCTTACGCCTCCTTCGAATGCCCTGGCGCGGAGCAGCAGTTCGACTGGATCGGTTTCATCGCCAAACGCCACATCCAGTTCGGTGCAGAGCAGCGCTGTGCCGCTGAGCGCATTTACACACTTCGAGCGCGCATCGGAAGCGCTCTCGATTAATCACCAGGGACAATTCCCCTCAGTCACGGTCTCGTTCAACTTGTCGCCTGGCGCCTCGCTGGGGAACGCCATCGAGGAAGTCGACAAGGTGCAGAAAGATATGCACATGCCGGCCAGCCTGCAAGCGGATTTCCAGGGTACGGCCGCTTCGTTCAAGAACTCGCTATCGAACGAGGCGCTGTTGATTCTGGCTGCGCTGGTCACGGTGTACATCGTGTTGGGCGTGCTCTATGAAAGCTTCATTCATCCGGTCACCATTCTTTCCACTCTGCCCTCGGCGGGAGTGGGCGCGCTGCTGGCCCTGATGCTGTTCCGCCAGGATCTGAGCGTAGTCGCGATCATCGGCATCATCCTGCTGATTGGAATTGTGAAGAAGAACGGAATCATGATGGTGGATTTTGCGCTCGAGGCGGAGCGTGAGCACGGCAAGAATGCGACCGAAGCGATTTATGAGGCCAGCCTGCTGCGCTTTCGTCCGATCATGATGACTACCATGGCCGCGCTGCTGGGCGGCCTTCCGTTGGCGCTGGGACGAGGCATCGGCTCGGAAATCCGGCGTCCGCTGGGAATCGCCATGGTGGGCGGACTGTTGTTGAGCCAGGCACTCACGCTTTACACGACGCCGGTGATTTACATTTTCTTTGACAACCTGGGGCAGAGGTTCTCGCTTTTCCGGTCGGGCTCGCACTCGGACGAATCGCGCTCCGGTGAATCGTCCGGCGGCCCGGTTCCACCCGCGGAGCCGGCATGAACCCCTCAGCGCTTTTTATCCACCGGCCCGTGGCCACGACGTTGCTGACCATCGCGATCGCCCTGGCGGGAGCGCTTGCATTTACCGTGCTGCCGGTTTCTCCGCTGCCCCAGGTTGACTTTCCGACCATCTCGGTGGGCGCGGGTTTGCCGGGGGCGAGCGCCCGGATCATGGCATCTTCGGTGGCCACCCCGCTGGAGCGGCAGTTTGGACACATTGCGGGAGTCACGGAGATGACTTCCGCAAGTGGGCTTGGTACGACGTCGATCACGATTCAGTTCGACTTGAGCCGCAACATCGACGGGGCGGCGCGCGATGTGGAAGCGGCGATCAGCGCGGCCCGAACCTATCTGCCGGCAAATCTGCCCGGCAATCCGACCTATCGGAAAGTGAATCCCGCCGATGCTCCGATCATGATCATCGGATTGACCTCCAGTAAATTCGACCGCGGGAAACTGTACGACGTAGCCTCGTCGGTGATGGCGCAGAAACTTTCTCAGATTCAGGGGGTGGGACAAGTGACGGTGGGCGGCAGCTCGTTGCCTGCCGTGCGCGTCGATGTGAATCCAACTCAGCTCAACAATTACGGCCTGAGTATGGACAACGTGCGAGCGGTGTTGAGCACACAGAATGCGGACTTTGCCAAAGGGCAGATCTCCGATGATTATGTTACGGCCGATATCGTTGCCAATGACCAGATCTCAGCCGCCGAGGACTACAAACCGATCGTCATCGGATACCACAACGGAGGAGCGGTCCGGCTCAGAGATGTTGCTGACGTCACCGATTCGGTCTCGAACATCCGTTCCGGCGGGTTTCTGAACGGCATCCCCGCGGTCATGATGATCATCTTCCGGCAACCGGGGGCGAATATCATCCAGACCGTCGAGAATATTCGCGGCGAGCTGCCATCGCTGAAGGCTTCGATTCCTCAAGGCATCGACACCACCATTGTTCTGGACCGGACCACTACGATTCGGGCCTCGGTAAAAGACGTGGAGCGCTCGTTAATGATCTCGGTCGGGCTGGTCATTCTGGTGGTATTCATCTTTCTGCGAAGCCCGCGCGCCACTTTGATTCCGAGCGTTGCCGTCCCCGTCTCTCTGGTTGGGACATTTGCGGTGATGTATCTGTGCGGCTACAGCCTCGATAACCTCTCACTGATGGCGCTCACGATTTCGACGGGGTTCGTGGTGGATGACGCCATTGTGGTGATGGAGAACATCTCGCGCCATCTCGAGGCGGGGATGGAACCTTACGCCGCGGCGCTGCAGGGCGCGCGCGAGATTGGATTCACCGTCTTTTCGATCAGCATGTCGCTGATCGCAGTTTTCATCCCGATTCTCATGATGGGAGGCATCGTCGGCCGTCTATTCCGCGAGTTTGCGGTTGTACTTTCGACTGCCATCCTGGTGTCGATGGTGGTTTCGCTGACCACCACTCCCACCATGTGCGCCCATCTGCTGAAGCAGGCGCATACAGAAAAGCACGGCAGACTTTATAAGCTGAGTGAGAAGTTCTTCGCCTGGATGCTGGACACCTATCGCCGCAGCTTGCTGTGGGTGCTCGACAATTCGGGTCTGGTGCTGGCCGTGCTGCTGCTCACAATCGCGCTGAATTTTGCGGTCATTTATAAAATTCCCAAGGGCTTCTTCCCGCAGCAGGATACCGGCGCCATTGTGGGAGGGTTGCAGGGTCCGCAGGATGCGTCGTTTCCGTTGATGGAGAATTCCATACAGCAGCTCGTGAAAGTGATCAAAAGCGATCCGGCTGTCGCTAATGTGATCGCGTTTACCGGGGGCGGGGGTGCTGCCAACGGGGGTTTCATCTACACCAGCCTCAAGCCGCTCAATGAGCGCAAGGTGGGGGCCCCCGAGATTATCAACCGGCTACGTCCAAAGATGAATCGCCTGCCCGTGGCCTCGGCCTTTTTACAGGCTGCCCAAGACTTGCGTATCGGAGGACGGGGAAGCGCCGCTCTTTATCAATACACCCTGCAGTGCGATAACGTTCGGGATCTGTCGCAATGGGGGCCGATCCTACTGGCCGAGATGAAGAAACTACCCGGTCTCCAGGACGTCAATTCGGACCAACAGAATGGCGGACTCTCAGAACTGGTGACCTACGATCGAACTGCGGCGGCGCGGCTGGGCTTGACGGCGCAGTCCCTCGACACCTCGCTCTATGATGCCTTCGGTCAATCCCAAGTCTCCATTATCTACAAGCAACTGAACCAGTATTACGTAGTGCTTGAGGTCGCTCCACAATACTGGCAGAGCCCGGAGGGTTTGAAGTCGATTTACCTGCGGTCGGCAAAGCCGCCTACGGGTAATACTCCGCTCAACGTCCTCTCAAGCGCTATCTCGACAACCACGCCGCTGGCGGTCAACCATACGGGACTGTTTCCTTCCGTGACGGTATCTTTCAACCTGGCGCCGGGAGTTTCCTTGAGCGATGCCACGCAGCGCATCGCGCAAATGCAGCAGAGACTGGGAACGCCTTCGACCATCCGCGGATTTTTTGCCGGCACGCTGCAGGCGTACCAACAGTCGCTAGGCACGGAACCGGTGCTGGTGCTGACCGCGCTGCTCGCGGTTTACATCGTGCTGGGCATTCTTTATGAGAGCCTGGTGCATCCGCTGACCATCATTTCGACGATACCTTCGGCCAGCGTGGGAGCGATGCTGGCGCTGACTCTCTTCAAGATCGACTTGAACGTGATTTCTATCATCGGAATTGTTTTGTTGATCGGCATCGTAAAGAAAAACGCCATCATGATGATTGATTTTGCGCTGGTGGCCGAGCGGCAGGAAGGCAAGACCACGCGCGACGCGATCTTCGAGGCCTGTATGCTGCGCTTCCGTCCCATTCTGATGACGACCATGGCGGCGCTGTTCGGGGCGCTGCCGCTGGCGTTCGGCACCGGCACCGGTTCGGAGCTACGAAGGCCGCTGGGGATTACGATTGTAGGCGGACTGATTATGAGCCAGATGCTGACGCTCTATACCACGCCGGTAGTGTATCTGTTCCTGGATCGCTGGCGGCTGCGTGTGCAGGGGAAAACGCATGACGATTTCCGAGCTACAGCTCCGGAAGCGAGCTAAGAACGGTAGAGTCGTGACCAGGTTAGGTACGACGTTATGATCATTTTCCGGCAAAAGATGTTGAGCCGCTCGGCTGCGCTGGGCATGACCGCGCTGGCGATCATGCTGGCGGGGTGCGTGGTGGGGCCGAAGTATCATGCGCCCTCGGCGCCGGCTCCGGCGGCGGTTTATAAGGAATCACCCACGCAGTTCAACGACAATGAAGCCTGGACGGTCGCGCAGCCTTCCGACGCCAGGCTGCGCGGCAAGTGGTGGGAAATCTTCAGCGATCCCGAACTGAACGCGCTGGAAGAACAACTGGATATTAACAACCAGAACATCAAAGAGTTTTTTGAGAACTTTATGGCAGCCCGGGCCATTGTGCGGGAAGCCCGCGCGCAATATTTTCCGACGCTGACGGCTGCGCCGTCGGTGACGCACTCGATGACGTCTTCCAACCTGGGCTCAAACGCGGGTACCGTCAATCCGGGACGGCAAAGCACGATCTACACGCTGCCGCTCGAAGCGTCCTGGGAGCCGGACCTTTGGGGCAAGGTACGGAATACCGTCCGGCAGGCGCAATACGCCGCCCAGATGAGCGCGGCGGATCTGGAAAATGAGCGGCTGACCGAGCAGGCCAGCCTGGCAGAGTATTTCTTCGAAATCCGCGGCCAGGACATGCTGCAACAGATTTACAACGAAACTGTCGCCGCAGATCAGAAACAGCTGGAACTGACCCAGTCGCTCTACGATCTGGGCATCGACGACCAGATTGCGGTGGTGCAAGCGCAAACGACGCTGCAGAGCGCGCAGGCCGGAGCGACCAATGTCGGCGTCGCGCGCGCGCAGTTTGAACACGCAATCGCGGTGCTGATCGGCAAAGCGGCGTCGAGCTTTTCAATTCCGGTGAAGCCGATGACGGTCGCTCCTCCGCCGGTCCCGATCGGCGTGCCCTCGGAGTTGCTTCAGCGGCGTCCCGATATCGCCGCCGCCGAACGGTCCATGGCGGAAGCCAATGCCACCATCGGTATTGCGTACGCGGCGTACTTTCCCGCTCTGACTTTGAACGGGCAAGGCGGCTTTGAGAGTTCGTCCCTGGCTCACTGGCTTACATGGCCGAGCCGCTTCTGGTCGGTGGGAGCTTCGCTCTCGGAGACCGTCTTCGATGCCGGCCTGCGCCGGGCCACCGTTCAGCAGTACACGGCCACCTACAACGCGGATGTGGCGGCTTACCGCCAGACGGTGCTGTCTGCATTCCAGCAAGTGGAAGATGCTCTGGCGGAAGTCCGGATACTATCCAAAGAGGTGGAGCAGGAGCAGGAGGCGGTGAATTCCGCGCAAACTTTTCTGAAGCTTGAACAAGCACGATACGAGACCGGCATTGATCCTTACATTGACGTGCTCATTGCCCAGACCACGGTGCTTTCGGACCAGCAGACCCTGAACGGTCTTCAGGTGCAGCGGATGGTCGATGCCGTGGCATTGGTGGAGGCTCTCGGCGGCGGATGGGATCGATCGCAATTGCCCAGCGTTCCGCAGGTGACGCAAAAGCCGGACAAAGCGCAGACTGTCATCCAGCAATAGGGAAGCGGCCAGTTGCTGAAAAGGTGGAATCTGGACGTCGAGCCCCTAAAGGGGCGTCTGATTTCGCAGGATTTTCGGTATCGCTGAAGCGATACCCTGATACGGAGCCCGAGTTTTTCAGCAGTCTGCAAAGCCGCCATTAATTTTGCGAAGTGACAGCGTAGAAACAATCGATGGCGCGGAAGGTCTGGGCATTACGAAGTTACGGCTCGGCTGAAGCCGTGCCCTTCAAAACGAATTCCAGCGAAAAAACGAATTCCAGGGAAAACAGGATAAAAGCATTGCAGAAACTGTAACAATAAGTGCGCGCGTTCCTGGAGTTACGAAGTGCTGAAACATTGTAACTAACACCGTTAGATTGTGTTACATAACAATGTTAGAGCGAATGTTATATGAAAGTTATTAATGACTCGTTAGTGGTGGCCGTTTGTGGAGTTAATTATTGATAAAAGAGGCAATTCAGACTATCGTAACATTGAGGTATTACCAATGATTGACACCCCTCTTGGCGATCAATGCTTAAAAGCGGCGTTGGCACGGTGGCGAGCTGCTAATCCATGGGCAAGCGATATTCCCTGGAAGAAAATACCGCTGCAATACAGAAATGAAATAGAAAGTTCGGCGACGTGGATGATAACAAGTGGAGAGAGCGCTGAAGAAAACGCGAATTTCACCACCGAAGCCGATGATCCAGCTGCCTGAAACCCGCCTTTCCGCTCAACTCCCCCTTGTAGGAATTGCCATTTTGAAAGCCGAGCCCGGCGTGGCCGGTTCCGCCACCGTATACCTTTGGTTTCTCCGCGGCGTACAGTATGTACGGTATCGCACACGGCTGCGATCGAACGTAGAATGTTCCGGGGGTTATCGTGGTGAGGAGGTTGGAGGACAGGATTCGCGGGCTCTGCGCCCGGGCTCTTGCAACGCACGATGCAAGGGAGTTCGACTCAATTATTGCCGACCTCCAAGGCGCCCTGAGAGAGCACTCCGAACGGCTAAGGAAGAGGGTTGCCACGGGACTTTTTAGGGGAGAGAACGGTTTTCCGCTGGAGAGGCGAGCCTCGTAGCGAAGAAATCCAGTCAAGACCTCCCGCCGAAAAATACCAATATTACTGCGCCACTAGTTGAAATATCCTTCGTTGTTCCCTGTCTTTTTTCCAGCATGGTGCTAGGCGGCGTCGGGGTCGGCAGATTCTCTAGCGGCTACTTCTTCGAGCGTGCGCAAAGTACGTAGCGCGGCATTCAGCGCGCGGTGTTCGTCGGTCGGGGGCTTGGCGATAATCTCTTCCGCCCGATCAAGGATGGCGCGGCGAGCAAGTACGATCGCGTTTGGCAATCGATAACGATTAAGCTCGAGGATCGCGGACTGATAGAGCTGCTCCCAGTTGGCACCGAGAGAGGGTCCATCGGAAGAAAAGGGTGTGAATTGAGCCATTGTGTGCGCTCCTTTTTGACGAAGAATCTGAGACTAAGACCACCGGCCCGGTTTGTCCGTCCCCTAACGCACACTGGAAATCGGAGCCGAAATAAGAAGGGGTTGGAGAATAAACGACGCTGGCCGCGTGGCCTCGAACGGCAAGGGAGAAAGTGGTGCGAGCCGGATCGGACCGGCCGTTCCAAGGTTCCCGGAGAGTGAAGTATTGGCCGATCTTCCCCTCCCACGTGGAGGACGCCGCGCCAGAGGCGAATGCTACAGGCGGAATGGAGCGCAGGACAAGCGGGGCAAGTCCTTTTACGAAAGCCGAACAGCGAGATGAGAGATTGGCGCCAATGCAGATGACGGAAGTGCAGATTTTCGGCCCAGAGCGCGGTCTTTGAAAATTAAACATACCGACTAGAAATAAGAACGGATCGCAGCGCTAGACACCGCGATGGAAAACCGATAAAGTACCGAAATGGTGGGTAGGATCCAGGACCCAAGCTATGTCAACCAAAGCGGCGAACAAAAATGAAGGCCGCGCGTAACGGGGTGATTCCGGGGCGCTTAACTCAGCGGTAGAGTGCCATCCTCACACTCTATCCAGAATCGTAGAATCAGGGACTTAGCGGGCACACAGGGAACCTAGAGGCACTGAAAGAGCGGTCAGATAGTCGTTCCGTTCCCTGATTCGTTCCCACATTCCAGCAGGCGGGCATCTGGAACAACCAAGGCGTATGCTAACTTGCACCACAATCCCATGGTTGTGAGTGTAATGGGGATGTTACGCCAGTTGTCACATGCACCCTTCGAGGTGATGGAAAACCGAAACCCTCTTCAGGATGTCCGAGCCGTTCGTGTTGGATAGCTCGCCTTGTGACTTGGGATTGAACTCAAAGGCTATGTAGACGTTGTTTTCGCTGCAGACAAATGGGACGCTCTCCTCAGCGATCTTGACGAGATCGTCATATCCTGCCCGATCAAAACTCACATATTTGCCCTCGAAATTCGCGACACAGCACATTTGCTTGAATCGTTTCCCGTTCGTTTGAAAGTATCGCTCAACTTGGTCACGGGTCATTCCGGGTTTCAATTCGAACGCGTATTGAGCGAGGACGCTCTGGTAGCCGCTTTCGCGCTTCACTGCCTCACGCTTATCTCGAACGTGCTGCACGAACCACAGGCTAATGGCGATTACCGCTGCGGCTGCAACGCTCATCCACCCTCTTCAGCCGCTTTCCGCACATAGTTGATTATCGACCTAAACGGCGCACCCGGAGAGCCTGCGCCAACGAAAGTATCACTCCAACTATCAAGAAGATTGAAGCAATGGGGGTTACATCCGACAGCAGGTCTCGATGTAGTTTTCGTGCCTCAATCGACTCCATCACGAAAATAGAAGTGCCGATGAAATAGAACGGCGTCCCTGCGAAGAGTCCCGAGAGGATCATTGCGCCCTTTTCCGCAGCAGGGCCAACTGCGAATCCTACCGCCGCGCCGTTCGCGGCTCCGATCACTATGGCCCAGATAAGCTCAGGTGGTGTCCCTCCTTTGAGGAGGAAGCCGCAGGCAAGGACCGAGCATATTGCGATCCACATCAGCCAACGGTCGCGCCCCTTGCGAAACGCTTCTGTCCATTTCATGTGCGATTGATTTGGCGTTCCATGCTTAGAACGCATGACCAGACTGCTCTTGCGGCATGATAACTGTTGAAATCAGGCGATTACACTCAGAACCCCCTCTGGGCCGGGTTGTGAGCGAAATTGAGGTTTTTTTCGCCAGTAATCGGCTCATCGCCGAATCTCGACTGGCGTTCCGTCAGGAACTGCTGAATAGATTTCTTCAATCTCGGCATCAGTCACGGCGATGCAGCCGTCTGTCCAATCCACCATCCGATGAAGTGGGCCAAGCCAGCC
>JBAVAA010000669.1:0-14492 GCA_049585515.1 Terriglobales bacterium
GATCTCAACATCGCCGAACCGGGCGCCCTGATTGGTTTCGCCGGACCGCGAGTGATTGAGCAGACGATCCGGCAGAAACTTCCCCCAGGTTTTCAGCGTTCCGAATTCCTACTGGAGCACGGAATGCTCGATGCCGTGGTCGCCCGGAAGGACTTAAAACCATACCTCGCGAGGGCACTCGATTTCATGGCGGAAGCGGCGTAGAACAGCCGTCAGTCCTCAGCCATCAGCCGTCAGCGGCCACGCCAACGAACTCGCGCCTGCGGGCAAGAATTTAGAATGCCTGCCGAATCTCACTATTCCCTGCTCAGTGCACAGTTTCAACCCTTAAGTGCAGTCTTCTGGATGGCTCCGAAGCCAGGACCGAAACTGTTAACCTGATGGCTGACGGCTGAGATCTGATGGCTAACTACGAAACCGCTGTCGCGCAGATGTACGCGTTGGGCCACGAACTGGCGCAGACGCCGGCGCACAAGTTCGACCTGAAGCACATGGGCGTGTTGCTGGCGGCACTAGGGCATCCGGAGAACAGTTTTCCGAGCGTGCTGGTCGCCGGCACCAACGGCAAGGGTTCCACCGTCGCGACTCTGGCTTCGATTTTGCAGGCTTCCGGCCTGAAGACGGGACTCTATACCTCGCCCCACTTGGTTCGCATCAATGAGCGTATTCGCCTTAATGGCAAAGCCATCGGCGACGACGATTTCACCCTGCTTCACGAAGTGGTCGATCGCACCGCCGAGCGCCTGGTTGAGGAAGGCGATCTGCCCTGGCATCCCAGCTTCTTTGAGATGCTGACCGCGATGGCGTTTGAGTACTTCGCCCGCAACCGCCCCGACATGGTCGTGCTTGAGGTCGGCATGGGCGGACGTTTGGACGCGACCAACGTGGTCGAGCCGCGCCTGAGCATCATCACCGACATTTCGCTCGATCACCAAAAGTATCTAGGCGAAACTGTCAGCGAGATTGCGCGCGAAAAGGCTGGGATCATCCGGCCGGGCGGAGCGGTAATTACATTGCCGCAATTGCCCGAAGCCAATGACGTGATCGGAAACGCAATTCTCGATGCGGACGCGCGCGCGGTGAACGCCGTTCCCTACGTGCCGCCAGTTTCGCCAGGCAGCGCGAGTTGCCTGAGCATCGAGGGGACAGCAAGCCGAGGTCACAAGCCGGGCATCTGGAATTGTTATCCGCTCGAAATCATGGGTACAGAAATTCTCGTCGAGTCGCCGCTGGCGGGGCGTCATCAACTCCGAAATCTGGCCCTGGCGATTGCTGCGGCGGAAGAACTGCACAATCAGGGGATCGCACAGATCACGCCGGAGACGATTGCGCGCGGCATCCGCGAAACAAGTTGGCCCGGACGTTTCCAAATCGTGCCCGCCGTGGGAGACAATCCCGAGTATGTTTTCGATGTCGCGCACAATCCCGCCGGAGCTTGGGCGTTGCGGTCGACACTGGCGGCGGCATATCCGGGATTGGGAAGCAGCCGCGAGCTTACGCTTGTGTTTGGCGTAATGCGGGACAAGGCGATGCAGGAAATCGCGGAGATTCTGTTTCCAATCGCCGACCACGTGATCGCAACTCACGCCAACAACCCCCGATCGGCGAGTCCCGACGAGATCCGGAGGGCTGCCTCGCGAGTGGCAGCCAGCACTAATATTGAAGAGGCCGAGGACGTAGCCGGGGCCCTGAATCAGGCGCGGAGGCTTACCAGGTCCGGAGGTCTGGTGGTCGTTACCGGTTCGATTTACATTGTGGGAGAGGCGATGCAAACTCTCGGCGTCCGCATCTAATTTCAGGTCATACGTGTGGCGCGGGCACTCTTGCCCGCGAAACTGCTTACGCATAGGCAACCGTGAATAAGATCGCCACGACCGCGGATCCGGAAAGAGACGCAGCGGAGCCACGCTCAGCGAGTCAGGCTGCCCCTGCCTGGAGTGAAGAGACAAAGGCAGTTGATCCCGTCAATCGCCACGGTTGGCTCAGTCGCCTGCGTTCGTATCTTATCCTTTCCCCTCTGATCTGGGCTTACACCATCGTTCTAGGCACAGTTTCTCTCACCTGCTCCCTGTTCGACCGCAATGGCAGTATCCAGCACAAACTCGCCCGCTTCTGGTCGTGGCTGATCATGAAGACGATCCTGTCGCCGGTAACGGTCACTGGCATGGACAACATTAAAGGACCACGTACCGGCACGACGGGCAACGCCAAGCCCCGCGTGTATGCGGTCACGCACGCGTCGGCGCTCGACATTCCCATTCTTTACGTCTATTTGCCCTTTCAATTTCGCATCGTCTTCAAAAGTGAGTTGCTTTCCTATCCCTTTGTGGGTTGGCATCTGAAACGTTCGGGTCAAGTCTGCATCAACCAGCAAAACCCGGCAGCTTCGATCGGCGCGGTAAAGTCCGCGCTCCGAAGCCTGAGAAGCGGCATGCCCCTGGTTATTTTCCCCGAGGGTGGCCGTAGATTGGATGGACAAATCCAACCGCTTCTTCCGGGCGCGTTTTTTCTCGCAATCAAAGCGCAGGCCGATATCGTCCCCATCGCGCTCGTCGACACTTTTGCCCTGCTGCCCATGAACACGTACCACATCAAATGTCAGCCCCTGGAGATGAGAGTGGGCGAACCGATCTCCACCGCCGGCCTGACTGTGCGCGATACCGACGCTGTCTCAGCCAAGGTGAAAACCGCCCTCGAAGCTCTGCACTCCGCAGCCAAAAGCACGTGATACAAAATCGTCGAATTACGCAACCCGGGACCCATTCGTCCGAGTGCGCGCAAGGCTAGTCAACCCGAGGACGAGGAGGGGGGGTGGCCCGACGCGAGCAAATGATAAACTTGAAAACTCCAGCAGAATACAAAGTTCACCCATGTCTGACAGCATTCATATCAAGCTCCCCGACGGCAGCACCAAGGTAGTCGCAAAGGGCGCGACTGCGCTCGAAGTAGCCAAGTCCATCAGCCCGCGTCTGGCCGACGCCGCTCTCGCCGCTAAAACCAACGGAAACTTGATCGACCTCACTCGCCCACTCGACAGCGACACCGACCTGCGCATCATCACGGAGAAGGATCCCGAAGCGCTCGAAGTTTATCGGCATTCTTCCGCGCACCTGCTGGCCGCTGCCGTGCTCGAACTTTTTCCAGAGACCAAGCTCGGCCACGGTCCCGCCACCGAGAACGGTTTTTTCTACGATTTTTATCGCCCGACTGCGTTTACGCCGGAAGATCTTGAGAAGATCGAAAAGAGGATGCAGGAACTCGTCCAGCAGAATCTTCCTTATGCCCGTGAATTTTTGCCCCGAGCGGAGGGTCTCGAAAAGTTCAAGGCCGAGGGCGACTTCATGAAGTGCCATTTCATCGAGCAGTTCACCAAGCCCGATGAAAAAATTTCTATTTACAAAACCGGCAAGTTCCAGGATTTCTGCCGCGGACCACACCTGCCATCTACCGGAAAAATTAAAGCGTTTAAGCTGCTCAACATCGCCGGCGCGTATTGGCTCGGAGACGAAAAAAATCCCCAGCTGCAGCGCATCTACGGCACATCGTTTTTCTCGAAGAAGGATCTCGACGCCTACCTGACCGGCATCGAAGAAGCGAAGAAGCTCGACCATCGTGTGCTCGGCAAACAGCTCGACCTGTTCTCGATCCAGGAACTCGCCGGACCGGGCCTGATCTTCTGGCATCCGAAGGGCGGCATCATCCGCAAGGAGATGGAAGATTGGATGCGCGAAGAGTACCTCCGCCGCGGCTACTCGCTTGTCATTACGCCGCACGTCGCGCGCCGCCAGCTGTTTTTTACCTCGGGCCACGAGGGCTATTACTCGCAGAATTTTTTCGACGTTATGGAACTCGACGACGCCGAATATCGCCTCAAACCCATGAATTGCCCCGGCCACATCCTGATCTACAAAGATTCGCTGAAATCCTATCGCGATCTGCCGGTGCGACTGGGCGAGATGGGTACGGTCTATCGCTACGAACGTTCGGGAGTAATGCACGGGCTGCTGCGCGTCCGCGGCTTCACCCAGGATGACGCTCACATCTTCTGCACTCCCGATCAAATCGAAGCGGAAATCGTGGGCTGCCTCGAATTTGCGCTCGCCGTACTGAAGGCCTTCGGCTTCGACAAATTCCAGACCGAGCTTTCCACCTGGGATCCCAACGACAAGAAGAGTTTTCTCGGCACCGACGAGCAGTGGAACATGGCCAACCACACGCTGGAAAGCGCACTGAAGAAGCTGAATATCGAATACAAGACCATCCCGGGCGAAGCCGCATTCTATGGTCCGAAGATCGACATCAAGCTGGTAGACGCCATCGGACGCCTATGGCAGTTGTCGACCGTGCAGTTCGACTTCAACCTGCCGCAGCGTTTCCAGCTCGAATACGTCGCCGAGGATGGCACTCGCAAACAGCCGCTCATGGTCCACCGCGCGCTCTACGGATCGGTAGAACGATTCTTTGGAGTGCTGATCGAACATTACGCCGGAGCCTTTCCAGTATGGCTCTCCCCGGTGCAAGTAGAGATGATCCCAATCGCGGAGCGCCATTCCGAGTACGCGGAAAAAGTAGCATCGCAACTGCGCGCCGCAGGGGTGCGCGTGGAAGTCGACTCGCGTAACGAAAAGATGAATGCAAAAATCCGCGAACATGCCATGCAAAAAGTCCCATTCCTGCTGGTGGTTGGCGACAAGGAAGCCGAGGCCAACAAAGTCAACGTCCGCACCCGCGGCAAAGAAAAGACCGAAGACATGGGCACGGCCGAATTTGTCGAGAAGATCAAGATACTCATCGCGGAAAAGAGCCCCAGCCTATAGTCGGCAAACTCACGTGGGTTTTGCCGCGGTCTCCACGATCCTGTTATATTGGCCTGACAAGCGGCTTTGTACGCCAATCCGCTGTACTCACCCGCCATGCTTTTCAAGTAGTCAGAAAGGAAACGGGAATGGCCATCGCCCGCAAGGTCTTCTGTTACGTCCTGATTGCCGCTTTGGTTTGTTCCAACTTTGTTTTCGCTGAACCCAAGGACAAGGACAAAGAGAGTTCCGAAGTCAAATTCACCGCGCGCGCTGAACTGGTGTTGGTCCCCGTGCTGGTGACCGACAAGTCCGGCAATCACATCACTGGACTTAAGCAGGAAGACTTCACGGTGCTGGAAAACGGCGCCCAGCAGAAGATTGCCACTTTTGAGGAGATTACCAGCGATGCCCACCGGATTCCGCGTCTGCAAAAACCCAACGAGTTCAGCAATTCCGCGGCCAGCGGTCCGTCCGCCCGGCGCATCACGCTTATGGTGCTGGACCTGCTGAACACGCGCTTTATGGATCAGGCGTATGCGCGCCAGGACTTGCTCAAATATCTAACGCAATCGGTGGATCAGCGGGAGCCGACTGCTCTTTATACCCTGACTCGCAGCGGAATTCACGTAATCCACGATTTCTCCACCGACCCTCGCATCCTGGTGGCGGCTCTGCATAAGGTTAAGGGCGACGCCTATCAGATGGTGGATAGCGAGTCCGATGTGGAATCGATCACGGGAACGGCCAGTCCCGACGGCAGCGCGGGAGTCGATCCCGGCGCGGTGCAGAGCGAATCCCAAAAAATCCAGACCATGATGGAGGATGCGGAGCTGAATTTTCAATCGTTTCAGCAACGCCTGGCCATCACCTACACCTTGCAGGCCATGCAACAGGTGGCACAGGCGATGGCGGGGTTTCCGGGACGCAAGTCGTTGATCTGGGCGAGCGGCGGTTTCCCCTTCAGCGTCAGCGACAATACCATGCAACTTGCTCCCGCCGGCCGCGATTCTCTCATCGATGTGCTCCCTATGTACGAACACACCTGGCAATTGCTGAATAATGCGCAAATCGCGCTCTATCCAGTTGATGTAAAAGGACTGCAGGCGGTGGGCGTGCCCACCGCGTCGGTGAGCAACCCAGGGAGAAACTATACCCGCAACATGACCTGGCGGAATCTGGATACGCAGTCGACTCTACAGACCTTTGCGTCGATGACCGGAGGCCGCGCTTATTACAACTCCAACGATCTGGTCAAAGGCTTTCGCAATGCGGTCAGCGACTCTTCCGAATACTACATGCTGGGCTATTATCTGGATCGGTCGAAGACGAAAGCGGGCTGGCGCAAGTTGGCGGTGAAAGTGAAGCGCGAACATGTGGAAATACGCGCGCGCAACGGCTTTTTTGTGACCAATGCCACCACCGATCCGCAGAACAGCCGGGACGGCGACATTGCGTCGGCGTTGGGGTCGCCGCTGGATTTCACCTCCCTGTCCTTGAGGGTGCGCTGGAACAAAACCGAACTGGCCAAGGAGCCCGGCAAGAAACACGTGACTTATGAAATGCACTTGGAGCCCGATCCGGCGCTGATCGACGGCTCTGACAACAACCATGTGGTGATTGAGTTCATGGCGATGGCGAAGACTCCCGAGGGCAAGCCTGTCGATCCACCGACCGGCAAGAAAGTTGACGCGCATTTGACCCAGGAGAAATTAGCGGCGGTTCAGCAACTCGGCTTGGCCTACGCGGGCACTCTGGAGCTGGCGCCCGGGGAATATACCGTCCGTTTCGTTGTGCGCGACGATCTCAGCGGACGCATCGGCTCGGTGGCCGCGCCCCTGAAGGTAGAATAGCCGGGCGCGGCGCAATTCGTGCGTGAACTTACAATAAACCGATCTTTATCCGATCTTTATCCGATCTTTCCGAGGGTCTGAAATGCGCAATTTTATTCTGGGGATTGTGATCACCCTTCTGGTTTTGGCGATTGGCGGTCTTGGCATTGCGCTGCTCGGCTTTATGCCGACCAATTCCAACACGCCGCCGCCGAAGATGGAGCGGCAAATCGCCATGAGCGCGCTCGATGCTTCGATGGAACGGCACGCTCCTCGCCTTAACAATCCTGTGCCGCCAACCGACGAGAATCTGATTGCGGGCCTCAAAATCTATACCATGAATTGCGCGGGGTGCCATGGCGATATCAACCGTCATCCGTCGGTGTTTGGGAAATCCTTCTATCCTCCGGCTCCGAGCCTCATCCTTCACCCGCTCGACGATCCAGAATGGCACGTGTTCTACGCAATTCGGACCGGCGTGCGCTACACCGGTATGCCCGCATGGGACAAGACTCTTCCCGAGTCCGACATCTGGAAGGTCACGGCGTTTCTCACCCGTATTGAGAAGCTGCCGCCAGCCGTGCAGGACTACTGGAAAAAGGCGAGCGGCGTGGATGCTCCCACGGCAGAGCCGGAAGGAAACAGTGGCCACAAGATGTAGGTTGCGAGGCTATCCCGGCGGATAGCTGAAATTGATGGTGATTGTGGTTTGAGTTGCCGCCGCGTGGCCGTTGAGCGTGTAGGGCTGGAACCGCCACTGCTTGACCGCCGCAATTGCTGCCTGGGCAAGAATGAAGTATCCGCGAACAATCTTCAGGTCTTCGACGCTCCCATCGCGTCCAATGCGCGCCTCCAAGACCACCGGACCGTGGAGTTTCTGCGCCAACGCTGCGCTTGGATACACCGGGTTCACGGTGTGAACCAGCAGCGCGCGCGCCGCTTCTTCGTTCACCGCCACCGGTTCGCTGAATTGTTGAGTTCCGGCAGGCTGTGACTGCGGCGCGGATACCGGCATCATTTGCGCCGGACCCACGGTCACTACGACTGGCGGCGCGATTGGCGCCGAATTCTTCATGCTATCCGGAATCGCGGCTCGCTCCTTGTGGATTGGCGTCACCTCGCGGCGCTCAACCGTCGGCATTGGCAGCGGAAAGTCTGGAGCTTTCCGCAAAGGGATCAGCGTTTCCGCTAACGTGGACTCGGTGGCCACCACTCCAAGCGACGGCTTCGGTCCATTGGAAGAATCTCCGTTGAAGTCCGCATCCAGTTGGGCGTCGTTTGCGTGCGAATTGGCGGGCGAAACGGCAGTTTTGCCGGCGTGAAAAAACGATGCCACCCAGTCCGGCAATCCACTTTCCTGCGCGGCCAGATAATCGAAGATCGCGTGCGATCTCCAAACACAAAATGCAGCCGCCAGCACAAGCACCGCAACGAAAACTCCACGGAACAATGTTGCAGGGCTACGGGGTTGCGCCTCTACTTCTTCGTAGCTCGTGGTTTCGCCGTCGTAATCCTGCGCTGGATCGAATTCCGGGTACTCGATTGGCTGAGTTTCCTCAATAGGCTGTGGTGGCTCGGCGTCAACGGAATCGGCGGGGCCGCTCGTGCTGGCTCTGCTTTCTATCCTTAACTCGGCAGCATCTTGCGCTGTCAATGGCTGCATCTTCTCGCAGGCTTTGGCCAGTACCGCATCGGCTTCCTCGGGAGAGATGGGACGAAAGATCAGAAAATCAAGCCGGTTGTCGCGCAGTTCGAGATGCGTGGGATCGTGATCGACGACAGCCACGGCAAGTGTCTCCCGATTCACGTCAGACTCACGAGCGCGCTTCAACAGGAAGCTCGCCTCCGGCTGGTCGGCCCAGTCCGCGATCACGCATGAAAAGGCTCGCTTCTTCCCCTTCTCGATGGCGGTAAAAATGTCCGAGCAAGCTTCAAGCCGGATTCCCGCGTTTTCGCAGGCCGCGGTCATCGCCTCATTCGTCTCGAAGTTCTTGGAAAACAACAGAGCGCGGAAAGCCATTGCGGCAATAGATTATCGGGATCCGCTTCGCCGTGGTAGGTAACCAGCGGGTAATTGCCGCGTGGAATCTGGCCAACCTGGCGGCAGAGGCCAGATTCCCCAATGAAAACTCGTGGTGACCTTCGTAACTGACAGCTGGTGGATCTCACCCCAACGAGATCAAATCTCAGCCCACCCTGTTGAGAGCTCATGGCGGAGCTTCTGCTGCAGTTCCTGCTGTTCCTGGATCTCCTGCTGCATCTCCCGTTGCTGCTCTTCAACTTCTTGTTCCCGCTCTTTCTGCTGCTCTTGAATTTCCTGTTGCGGCTCTTCCTGGCGCTCTCGCATTTCCTGTTCTTTTTCTTTCAATTCTTGTTGTTTTTCCCGCAGTTGCTCCTCTGCATCTTTCCAGCAGTCTGCGTGCCGCTGCAATGCTTCTCTGATGGCTGGAGCCACGCGGGCGACTATAGCTCCGGCGCGGTTGACTGCCTGCTCGGTCTCTGCCGCGATGGCGTCCGCGTCGTAGGACTCTTCCAGCAGATCGCCGGAGTCCTTCCTTTCCGGAAGAGTTAGAGTCAGATTCTGTTCTCTCTTATCGCGCATCACGGTTACGGCGGCGGTCCCCTGTGATGAGCGCAGAGCATGGGTAAAGTCGGAGGAATCGCGCACCGGCTGGTTGTTGACCTTCACAACTACATCGCCGGCGCGGAATCCGGCCTTTTCACCGCGGCTCCCTTTTTCCACCGAGCGCACCAGTACGCCCTTCCCGTCCTTGACTCCGAAGAATTCTGCCAATTGCGAAGTAATGTTTTCCACCATCAGCCCGCTGCGCATCGATGAATGGACGATGACGACGGATACGGGCACGTCGAAGTCCGGCATCGCGGGCATCGCCGGCATGGCGGGCATTGCGGGTACGTGCGGCTCCCACGCCATCGACTTACGGCGGTCGGCGAGTTGCACCTTGATGGTCATGGGTTGGCCGTCGCGGCTGATGCCAAGGGTCACGATTCGACCGGAGGGAGTTTCCTTGATCATCCGGCGCAATTGGGCCGCGCTCTCAACGGCAGTACCGTTCAAACTGACGATGACATCGTGCTCGTGCAGCCCAGCTTTACCGGCGGGAGCGTCCTGGTCGACCATAGTTACTTCTGCCCCGTGCTCTTCCTTCAACTTCAGTTCTCCCAGCCGCTCCGCGGAAACATCGGCGATATCTACACCGAGATAGGATGAGCCACCACTCTCCTCTGAGCCGCCGCTCCAGTCCCATGCTTCGCCGTTGCGTGCAGAGTTCGCCCCGGGATTGGAGCCGGTTGGTTGGCCGCTCGCCGCCAGCGTAATCGCCAGCGCAAAAGGAAGCATGCAGAGCAGGAAGCGATGGATCATGGTTGGACGGATCATGGTTCGATGGATCACGGTCTCCTCCTGAATATGGCTGGACGGGCGAGACGCCCGTCGCCCCACGTCATCTACCGGCTGACGCGGCGGAAGTTCACATTCCCCGAATTCGTTCGGACCTTAAGAACCGGGCCGCCGCCGTTGAGTTGTCCCTCGGCCGTCACTGTTTTCGGCCCCCACTGCCCGCCTTCGCTGGAGACGTGAATGTCCGAGAAATCGCTGTGGACGGTGTGACCATTGGCGATTTCGATCTCTGCCCGTATGGAGATTGCCAGATCGCTCGCAAGATAAACGGTGATGTCGCCGCCTGATGTCTCAAGCGTGGAATTGCTGCGGCCCGCGTCCGCTGCCGCGGAGAGCAGCTTTACCACGATTCCGCCAGCCGAAGTCTCCGCCTGCACTGACGTAGCGCCATCCAGTTGGATGCTGCCGCCGCCGGTCTGCGCCTGCACTCGTCCTTTTGCGGAAGCCAGCCGAATACTGCCCGCGCCCGTTTCAATTAGCGCCGGCCCTCCGATCTCCCCAAGATCGACGCTGCCCCCACCGGTCGTGGCTTTCACCGTCCCAGCGCATTTGTCTACCCGAATGCTGCCGCCGCCTGTCTCCAGCACAGCGCCCTGCAGGCCGGAGAGAACGACCACGCTTCCGCCTCCGCTCTCCGCCTTGATTTGTCCCTTGGCGGATGCAATCTTGATATTCCCTCCGCCCGTTTCCAGAGTTACGTTGCCTTCCACCCTCCCCACCTCAATCGAGCCCCCGCCGGTGGATGCGGAAACCGGGCCGCCGATATCATCTACGCGCAGATTTCCGCCACCGCTCTGCATGTCGACGCGTCCGGCAATTCCTGTGGTGGCGACGGTGCCTCCGCCAGTCTCGATTTTGGCGGACTCCATGTTGCGCGGCACGTTGATCACATAATCGTCGGAGCACTTCGAATCGCGCCGGCTCGACTCGGCCACGACCCACGCTGTATCCCCTTTGACCGAAGTGTTGATCCGGTAGGACTCAAATTCGCGGCGCGCCTGTTGCTCTGAAGAGGTATAAGCCATCCGATGAATGACGTATGTGACCCCTGCTTGCGATCCACCCTGAACCCGCACCGAACCCGCCGCTAGCTTCACTCGTAAATTCTTCGCCGACCCCAGGTCTCCGGTCATTTCCTGGACCCAGTTGCTGCCTTCGCGGTACACGCGGCTTTCCTGGCCTAGCGCCAGGGACGCCAGCGCCGCCACCAATACCGGAATGCCCGCGAGTTTGATCACCTGTTTCAATGAATGTCCTCCTTCAACAACTGCTATTTCTAGAATGCATGCCTCTCGCTGTTCGTCGCTCGCTATTCGCAAACCGTAACCCCGGGCGAATAGCGAACAGCGAACAGCGAACAGCGAACGACCTTCCTAATCCATCTCTGGCATCTGCGCCAGCATGGTACGCGCCTGAGAGCGAATCGATACGTTCTGATCCGTCTGCGCTAGTCTGGTCAGCACCGATCGCACATTGCTGTCTGTTTTCATCGGCTCGACAAGCCGTAAGGCCTGCATCCGCACGCCGGAATTCGTGTCGCCGATCAACGCCCGCAAAACCCCGTCCCGCACTTGCGGATCCTGCTTTACGAACCCACTCAAGCCATCCAGCGCCTTCAAACGTACGCCGGGATTGGTATCGTTCTGCAATGCGTAGAGCAGAGCTTCCCGCACATTCGTGTCGTTGGGCGTCTGCGTCAGCACATCCACCGAGTCCATCCGCACGCCCGAGTTGTAATTGTTGCGCGCCGCGAACAACAGCAACTGCTGAATGCGCTGGTCATTCAGCGAGCCCTGCGCCTCCTGGGTCGAAACCGTGTCGTACTTGATGCTTACCTGATTCGATCCCGGCTCCTGCGTCACCGACCGGATGCCCGCAATCGACGCCGATTCCAAGGGTGCGGTGTCGGCGCGGTTGATCACCGCGACATCCCCGCCCCGACCGGAAGAAAGAAAGTTGTAGGTTGCGCCAATGCCGCCGCCAAATCCCACGATGAAGATCGCTGCAGCTAGCGCGGGCGACATACGAATCTGGCGCAGCCACGTTGCGGGTTCCACCACCAGCCGCTGCCAGAAGCCCCCTTGCCGCGTCGTTTCCAGAGCTTCCTGCAGCCGCATCCGCGACGCCGCCAGCAGATTCGGAGTTGGTTCCGCCACCGTTTCCGAAAGCGTCGCGTGGAACTTGCGCGTCGCTTTCAACTCGGTCGCGCATTCCGGACACCGCGCCAGATGCTGCTCCACCTCGTACCGGGCGTCATCCTCGAGCTCGTTGTAAACGTAGAACAGAATGTTTTGTCGCACCCAATCACATTTCATTTTCGTATCCCTTCGCGGGAGCAAACACCCGCGTTGAAACTCCGCTCTCCAGCATCAGCGCCTGAAGGCTCTCTCACGACGCCAGCATCTTTGGCATGCCTGAAGGCATGCCCTGATACGAACCAAGCTTGCGCCAGTGATTGCTGATTCCAAACTCATCGCATCTCCGACAACGCCGCGCGCAATTTCTGCGTCGCGCGAAACAACGTATTTTTTGCCGTCTCTTCCGTCGTGTTCAACATTTCGCCCACTGTGCGCAGCTTCAGTCCGTGATAGTGCTTCAACTCGAACACCATTCGCTCCCGTGGCGTCAGCCCCGACAATGCCGCGCCGATCTTCCGCCCCAGCTCACGCCGCATCAAATCGCGTTCCGGATTGGCTCCCGAGCGCGCGTCGGCAAACTGCTCCAGCCGGTTGAATTCCTCTCCCGACGCGTCCACCGCGACCGGAGCATCTTCCTTGCGCACATTTCGTTTCCGCAGATGATCGAGGCAGAGATTGGTAACGATCCGGTAGATCCACGTATAGAAGGAACACTCAAAGCGGAAACTTCCCAGATTCTTATAGGCCTTGAGAAAGGCCTCCTGATACACGTCCTGCGCGTCGGACTCCGACCCGGTCAGGTGCAGCGCCAGCCGCAGCACCGACTGATCGTAGTGACGCACCAATACCTCGAAGGCCGCACGGTTGCCCTGCTGCGCCTCGCGGATCAGGCTGGTATCGTCAATGCGGTTGCCTTGTGCTGCCAAAGAGCCCCTCATGTTCCAGGACGACGTGGGGTTCCGGGTGCCGCTGTCGCTATTCTGTGCCGTCCGCCTCGGACGGTAATTGTTGCCAACCGCGATTGTTACTGCGTAAGAATCGGCCGGCATTGTCTGTCTCTGTCCCCTACAAGTGGTTAATTCCTTCTCTTGCCTTGCACAGAAATAGACGGGGCAGCAACCCGAACGTTAGCAGATTATAAGCAGTTGGCCCTTGGTTTGCTTGACAGTCAGAAACAGGGGGTTGTGTGGGGACGGGCGGCCTCGCCCGCCAAGCCCAGCGAAGTTCGGCAGTTGCCCCGGCCCCAGCGGAGTCTGCGAAACACCTACAGGTCAAACTTCAGCCGCATCTCATTGGTAGCCGCAAACCCCAGCTTTTCATACAACTGCCGTCCCTCGTCACTAGCATGCAGATTCACGGACCGAAAACCGTGGCCCTTAACCCACGCCAGGATGGTCCGCATGATCTGCTGCGCAATTCCCCGCCGGCGAAACTCGGGTTCGGTGTACACGTTGAGAATCACCGCCCGCTGCGAGCACGGATCTCGGGGATTGGCAGGCCAAGGGCTCAGCAACACCCCGCCTCCGCCGGCAACCCGGCCGCTCGGGTCCAGCGCCAGCCAGTGGTGATATGAACCGTCCGCCAGAGCCCGCGCCAGCCATGGAGTTGCAGCTTCCACCATCCGATCCAACTCTTCGACCGTGCCTTCCCCCATATCGCGGAACATCGACCGCCGGTGATGGAGAATAATCGCCGCCTCGGTCAGCGTGGCTTCTCGAATCGTAATTTCAGTGTGCGTCATGGGCTGATGAGATGTGACGATAGAACCGTGCCGGCTCCTCTCTTCCGAGCCTCGGCCGCTTACGCGCTCCCAAGTCTACTCGCTCGAAGGAGCCGAAAAAGGTAATCTCATCGGTGCGCGCACCTCGATGCTCCTCGAACGTCATCTAGATCGCATACACTCCTACCGCATGGAGCATCAGAGGTATGGATCATCGACATTAACGAAAACGAAGACAAGCAGACCATGCGCGCCAAACCGCGAACGCATCCAAGGAGGAACGAAATGAAAATCAAAGTGACCAGCATATACGTGGACGACCAGGAGAAGGCCCTGCGCTTCTATACGGAGGTACTGGGCTTCGCCAAGAAAACCGATTTCAGTAACGGTCCATATCGCTGGCTGACCGTGGCCTCGCCCGAGGAGCCGGACGGCACTGAGCTGCAGCTGGCGCTGAACAACAACCCCGCAGCCAAAGCCTATCAACAGGCGATGTTTCAACAGGGCCAGCCCGCGGCCATGTTTTTCACCGACGATATCAAGGGCGACTATGAGCGGATCAAGGGTCTGGGCGCCGTATTCACC
>JBAVAA010000670.1:0-5054 GCA_049585515.1 Terriglobales bacterium
CTAATGTTAATTGCGCAGGCGCGGTTCTTCGGGCGGCTCGGGTAAAGGCGCTGGCCGCGGAGCGGTGTTTTCCGCCGGCGGCGCCGTGGACTTCGGCTCCAGCAGCGACAACTGCTGCTCCGCCAGGCGCGTTTTGTGCTCGTCGTAGGCGCGAATGATCCTTTGCACCAGGTGATGACGCACCACGTCGCTTTCGTCGAAATGCACGAAGGCAAGTCCATTGACACCCTGCAGAATCTCCCCCGCTTCGATCAGCCCACTGCGGCGCGCGGAAGGCAGGTCGATCTGGGTTACGTCGCCAGTGATGACCGCCTTGGAACCAAATCCCAGGCGGGTGACGAACATCTTCATCTGCTCCGAGGTGGTGTTTTGCGCCTCGTCGAGAATGACGAACGAATCGTTCAGCGTGCGCCCGCGCATGAAGGCGATGGGCGCGATCTCGATTACGTTCTTTTCCAGATAGCGCTCGACGCGCTCCGGATCGAGCATGTCAAAGAGCGCGTCGTACAACGGACGCAGATAAGGATCGATTTTCTCCTGCAAAGTGCCGGGGAGAAAGCCCAGACGTTCGCCGGCTTCAACCGCTGGCCGCGCCAGGATGATGCGGTTGACCTGCTTGTTCAGCAGCGCCGAGATCGCCATAGCCACGGCCAGGTAAGTCTTGCCCGTGCCGGCCGGTCCCACGCCAAACACCATGTCATGGTTCTCGATGGCTTCAATGTAACGGCGCTGGTTGGGGCTTTTCGGCTGCACCGTCCGGCGGCCAAAAGACCGCTGGCGTCCGGCTTCGGCGAGTCCGCGCAAAGTCGCATTCGGATCGCCGACCACCACGCGCAGCATGCTGCTGAGATCTCCGTTCTGGAATTGGTGTCCGGCTTTGCGCAAATTTTCGTAGTCGGCAAACAATTGTTCCGCGCGAGCCACATCGCGGGGCGCGCCTTCCAGTTCAATGCGGTCCGATCGCAGATCGATATTGATGTTCAGGCCGTCTTCGAGCACATGAAGGTTTTCATCGCGTGTGCCAAACAGGGTCTCGATGTCGCGGGTGAGTTCAATGCTTTTTTTCATTCAGGATTGTGGCGCCGCCTCCAGCAGCCGGACCGGGCTCACGCGAATTCGCAACCATGAGATGTTGCTTACGGGGAAGTGGTTGATAGGCATGTGCGTCACCGGATCCAGGGCGAATCTGCGCCGGCGTTTTTGCACGCAAAGAGCTAGAGGGGTCGAGAAGCGAATCGGATTGCGCACCCCGATGCCGGGGCGGTTAACAACCATCTTGAAATCAGCCTAGCGCGGGCAGACAAGGGAGTCAATGGGGAGAAAGAGCCATTAGCGGCGAAGCGCCCGGCGTCCGATTCACCAGTGTGTGGAGCGCCGGGCGTCCCCGCCCGGCCAAAGGAATAAGTTCGGGGCCGGGCGGGATGCCCGGCTCTCCACCGACAAACGGGCGGGTCGCGGGATCATTTTCACCGCTAGCGGCGCTTTAAAGCCTCCAGTTCCTCCAAGGTACGCGGCCAATCTGCTCCCAGCAGCCGCGACAAACTGCGATCCGCCAGGACTTTGCCCTTGGTCTGGCAACGGGCGCAATAGTTCGTCTCTTTGTCCGCATAGCGAATCCGCAGCACCTTGTCACCACACCGCGGACACGGTTGCCCATAACGGCCATGCACTGCCATATCCTTGCGAAACGCAGTCACTCTTTCAGGAAATTGGACCTCCGCCTCGGAGCGCAGCCGGCCTATCCAAAGCTCGAGCGTCTGCCGCGCGGCGGAGAAAAGCCTTTCCCACTCCTCCGGCGCGAGTTTCTGCGTGAGAGCGATCGGTGAAAGTTGAGCCGCGTGCAGGATTTCATCCGAATATGCGTTGCCAATGCCGCTCACCAGCCGAGGGTCGGTAAGCGCCCTCTTCAGCGTGTGATTTTCGCTTGAGAGCGCAGCGCGGAACGAATCGAGATCGCAGGCAAAGATGTCGATCCCTCCCGCATCGATCGAATTCAGACTTTCCTCGCCATTGAAGAGATGCAGCGATGCTCGTCGTTTGCTGCCAGCTTCGGTCAATACCAGGGATCCCGCAGGGAAGTCGAATGCGGCCAGCATCTGACGTCCGCTCAATTTGGCCCCAACCGCCCGCCAGTGCAACCGCCCCGCAATCATCAAATGCAGCGCCAGCCAAAGATCGCCGTCGAATCCAATCACGATGCGCTTGCCGATCCGCCGCACTTCACGCACAACCCGGCCCTCGACGCTGGAAAGCGGCGGTTGCGCCGTCCGCAAAAGAAAGGCGCTCGCCAGCCGGATCCGCTCCAAAGGCTGACCGACAATGCGAGGTTCAAGCGCACTGATGTAAGCGGCGATATCCGGCAGTTCCGGCATGGGTATGAGCTTGGTTGCCGACGGTCAGATTAGTTGCCGACTGCTCAGTTATACCCTTTCGGAATCGGTTTCCGGCAAGGACGCCCAAACCGCCCGATCCTTAGCCCAAGCCCGCAGCTCCGCAATCTCCTCAGCCCGTGTAATCGAAAGCGGCACAGTGGACGACAGCGCACCAAGCAGGTCTTCGTTGCTCAAATCCTGCTTGCGAGCAAAAGCGGCATAAAGCGCGGTTTGCACGGCGGATTCGATCTCGGCTCCCGAGAAGCCTTTGGCCGCAGCCGCGATCCGATCCAGATCGTACCCGGCAGGATTGCGTCTGCGCCGAGCCAACTGGATGCCGAATATCTGCTTCCGCTCCTCAACACTCGGCAGATCCACGAAGAACAGTTCATCGAAGCGACCCTTGCGGATCAGTTCCGGCGGCAGCACAGTGACGTTGTTGCAGGTGGCGGCGACGAAGACGGCGGGCTTGCGATCCTGCATCCAGGATAGAAACGCCGCCAGCAGTCGCGATGCAACGCCTGCGTCGGCGGAGGCGGAATCGGGGCCGCTTCCCGCAAAGACTTTTTCCAGTTCGTCGATCCACAACACGCACGGAGCGAGCCCCTCGGCCACTCGAAACACTTTCTGGATCCGCTTTTCCGTTTCGCCGATGAATTTGTCGTAAACCGCCGCGGTATCGAACTTCACCAGCGGCAGTTTCCATTCTCCGGCCACCGACCGGGCGCAGAGGCTCTTGCCGCAGCCTTGCACTCCCAGAATGATGACTCCTTTCGGCGGATCGAGGCCGAATTTGAGCGCGCCGTCGTCCCACGCGCCCTGGCGCTGCTTGAGCCAGCGTTTCAGGTTGTCGAGGCCGCCGACGCTCGACATCGTGTCGGTCGCGTCCACGAACTCCACCATCTCGGAGCGCTTCAGCAGCGCCTTCTTGGCGTCGAGCACGTCGGTGATGCACTCGGGCGAAAGCGCCTGGCGTCCGACGACTGCTTGCGAGATGGCACGCTCGGCCGCTTCTTCCGTCAGGCCGCGCAGATTCGCGGCCATCGCGTCCACTCCGTTGGCGTCGAGCTGGAGCTTCAGAGCATGAGTCCCGGCCATGCGGGTGTAAGTCTCGCGGATGATCTCGCGCAGGCGCTCGTGGTCGGGCAGCGGAAGATCGAGAAACTCCACCAGGCTGACGAGTTCCGCCGGCATCTCGATGGCGGGCGCAGTCAGCACGAGTGTCCGTCGGTTCGCGGAGAATTTCTGTCCCACGTCGCGCAGCCGGCGCACCACGACCGGGTTCTCCATGTGACGATGGAAGTCTTTCAGTACGCAGACTGCCTCGATCGTCATGGTTTCCAGGTTGGCTAGCGCCTGCACGGGGTCGGCGGTGTTGTACATCGCAGTTCTTGTACTAGCGCCTGCGTCGGCACTGGAATTGGAACTGGAGCCGGAGGAGCCAAGCGACGACAGCACCGCTCGCGCCAGCCGACCCGATTCGTTGTTGCCCTGGGGAAACGCGCCGGGACGTGTCTCCGGCCCCGCATAAGCGGCAGGCTGGGGAGCGGAAACGACGTTGCCGGTGCGGACGAGCCCGTCGGCGACCGTCCATTCAAAGACCGCCAGACTCAATTGCGAACAAGCAAGGCGCACGAGTGAAAGTGCGCGCACTTCCTCGACCGTCTCCATGACCACGATCGGGGTCGAGGAGTTAATGAGGACTTTTAGGCGATCGAGAGAACTTTGCGTTGGATTTAGCGGTGTTTTCTCCATCGAATTCCTTATCTATTTGACCCAGCGCGACGTGCTCCCGTAGAATACAGCTTCGGTTCCCACCCGAACATCTTCCTGGCGCAATCCAGGACAAAAGGTAATCAAAGCCATCATGGCCAATCATTTTTCGGCGCTCAAACGCGCCCGTCAGACCACAAAACGCACCGCCCGCAACCGGGCCAACTCCTCGCAACTGCGCACCGCTCTTCGGACCCTGCGCGAGAGCCTCGAAAAAGGCGACAAGACCGCTGCGGCGCAAGTCTACCGGGAGACCGTGTCGGCACTCGACAAGGCCATCCAGAAGGGCGTTTTGCACGAAAACACCGCCTCGCGCTATAAGTCCCGCCTGTCCACGCGGCTGAACGCCCTCAAATAGGCTCTGGAAATGCCGAACTTCGGGTGTCTGGAAAGTAATCTTCCGGCTCGCAAATTGTTCTTGACCCCGCCTAGCGGTTTGTTATACTTAGGCGTTCTCAGGACATGAAAGCAGTTTTCTGCCGTCCTAACGAACCTCCGCCCGCGTTGAGGCAACTCCTTAAGAATTAAGCAACTTTCGGGCAGGGTGGGGCATCTATTTGGGTATTCTGGCAATTCCCTTTGAACTTAGCCCGACGAATTTAGCCAGAACGAATCTGGCCCGAGTTGCAGTTTCGCTCACCGTTATCGACCATCACTCAGTGGGCGAGCACCGGCGATGGGGCCGTCGCCGAAATTTCTATTATTGAAGGAGAACGACCTGACATGCGCTCCGATCGCGTATTTGATGCGCTTCATACTCTGCGGAACCGCTATATGCTTTGCCAGCTTGCCTCCAAGGCAACGCGCAAGTTTCATAAGCCAAACACCCGTATCCAGGAAACCATTAACGATGTTTTTGACAAAATCGCCGATGCGGAACGTCATGACATCCTAAGCGAACCCGAGAAC
>JBAVAA010000671.1:0-10625 GCA_049585515.1 Terriglobales bacterium
CCCCAGGCTGGGCGGGATGGCAACGGGTGTTTCGCCGCGTCTTTTGGGGGATGGGAATCATCGAAGGCGACTATGAAAGCTATACAGATCAAGCAAACCGGCGGGCCGGAAGTGATGGAACTGGCGGATTTGCCGGTTCCGCAACCGAAAAGCAATGAAGCCGTCGTGCAGATCAAGGCGGCGGGCGTCAACTTTATTGATGTCTATAACCGGGAGGGGCGTTATAAGGCTTCGTTGCCGCTGGTGCTGGGGCAGGAGGCGGCGGGTGCGGTGGTGGCGGCCGGGTCGGACGTGCGCAACGTAGCGGTGGGCGATCGCGTGGCTTACACGATGACGCTGGGGAGCTATGCCGAATATGCGGCGGTTCCGGCGGATCGGCTGGTGAAGATTCCGGAGGGCGTGAGCGAGCGCGAGGCTGCGGCTGCGATTCTGCAGGGGATGACGGCACACTATCTGGTCTATGACACGTATCCGCTGAAAGCGGGGGAGACGGCGCTGATTCATGCGGCCGCCGGCGGTGTGGGGTCGCTGCTGGTGCAGATGGCGCACAACATTGGGGCGCGCGTGATTGGCACGGTTTCCACCGACGAAAAAGCGGCGCTGGCTCGGGCCGCTGGCGCCCACGATGTAATCCTTTATACGCAGGTGGATTTTGAAGCGGAGACGAAGCGGTTGATGGGCGGCAAGGGTGTCGATGTGGTGTATGACTCGGTGGGTAAGACGACGTTCGACAAGGGGCTGAATCTGCTGCGTCCGCGGGGGATGATGGCACTCTTTGGAGGGTCGAGCGGCGCGGTGGCTCCGATTGATCCGCTGGTACTGACACAGAAAGGATCGCTCTTTCTGACGCGGCCATCACTGGGGAATTATGTGGCTACTCCGCAGGAGTTGCAGGCTCGGGCTGGAGCAGTGTTTGGGATGATTCGCGAGGGCAAGCTCAAGTTGCGGATTGAGCATGTGTATCCGCTGGCGGAGGCGCAGCAAGCACACCGGGAGTTGGAGTCGCGGAAGACTACGGGGAAGTTGCTGCTGATACCTTGAGAGTCACGGCTCAATCCTGGTGTGCGATCAGTCGGGTACCCACCCTTCGCGAAAGGCGCGCGAAGAGTGGGGCACCCCCTTCACCATTGCTCCCTACGGGTGTAGTTGTTTAGATAGGCGGGGAGTTCCTGCTGGCAGCGGTCATCGCGAATTGCTTCGCCTGTCTTCATCTCCAGCGGTATCACTCCTGCCCAGGTTGGGAAGTCGTAATCTTCTTCGTCGTCTAGTGGCGGGCCTACTCTTACTTTCGCGGAATACTCCTGGATCGGAAGGCGCAGAACTGAGGTGGCCTTCAATTCTTTTTCGTTGGGCTGGCGCGCGTTGTCCCAACGACCGGGGATGATGTGCTCGCTCAGGGCTCGCAGGGCTGCGAGTTTTTCTGCCGGGTCGGCGACCAGGGTTGCCGTGCCGAGAATTACCACCGAGCGGTAGTTCATCGAGTGATTGAAAACGGAACGGGCCAGTACTAATCCATCGAGGAGCGTGACGGTGATGCAGACGGGGACGCCCTGATCGAGATTGCGCAACATGCGGCTGGCGGCCGATCCGTGGATGTAGAGGACGTCTCCATCGCGGCCGTAGGACGTGGGAATGACGAAGGGCTGTCCGTCGACGACGAAGCCGACGTGGCAGAGGAAAGCTTCGTCGAGGATGTGGTTGACGGTGTCGCGGTCGTAAACGGCGCGCTGCGGTTCGCGCACTACGCGAGTGCGCGGCGTTGGAGCGGGATTGGTGGAGTCTAAATTGATGGACATGAAATGGACTTCCCAGGCAGGCGCCAAGAGTAGTGACGCAGAATTCTAGCAGGTCGTACATTCGCGGGTCGTACAATCGTGAGCGCGATTATGAACACTCCGCAGCAATACGATGCCATCATCGTCGGTTCGGGGCAGGCGGGCACGCCGCTCTCGACTACGCTGGCGGAGGCGGGGATGCGCACCGTCCTCATCGAGCGGAAACATGTCGGCGGGACTTGCATCAATGAGGGGTGCACTCCGACGAAGACCATGGTGGCCAGCGGGCGCGTGGCTTACCTCGCGCGGCGTGCGGCCGATTATGGTGTGCTCACCGGCGACATCAGCGTCGATCTGCGGCGGGTACTTGAGCGCAAGCGAAAAGTCGTCGATACCTTTCGCAATGCCAACCAGTCGCACATCGTAAAGACCGCGAATGTTGAATTAATTTTTGGCGATGCCAGGTTTACGGAGCCGCGGACGGTGGAGGTCCGGTTAAACGACGGCAGCCTGCGTTCGCTTTCCGCAAAATATGTTTTTATCAACGCAGGGACTCGGGCTGCCCGCCCGAGGATCGAAGGTTGGGACGACGTCGAAGCTCTGGACAACGTC
The DNA here is from genome assembly GCA_049585515.1 of Terriglobales bacterium. Lineage (GTDB taxonomy): Bacteria > Acidobacteriota > Terriglobia > Terriglobales > Acidobacteriaceae > Acidiflorens. The sequence continues at coordinate 2,388 of JBAVAA010000671.1, forward strand.
TCCATCATGGAACTGGAGACGGTTCCTGAGCACTTACTGGTTCTGGGCGGCGGCTACATTGGATTGGAGTTTGGCCAGCTTTTCCGGCGCTTCGGCAGCCGGGTGACGATTGTGCAGTCGATTGGCCAACTGCTGAAGGGCGAAGACCCCGATATTGCGGAGGCGGTCGCCAAAATTCTTCGCGAGGATGGAATCGAGATCTTGCTGAACGCACGGGCGACTCGCGTTCAACAGGCGGGCGCGGAGATTCAGTTGGAGGTTGGGCAGCAAGGACAGTCGAGGACTGTTGCGGGGTCGCATTTGTTGGGGGCAACGGGACGCGTACCAAATTCCGACACTTTGAATCTTGCGGCGGCCGGAATTGAGACCGACGAGCGCGGTTTCATCAAAGTAAACGAACTCCTCGAAACCACGGTCAGCGGTGTTTATGCGCTGGGCGACATTAAGGGCGGGCCGGCGTTTACGCATATTTCTTATGACGATTTTCGGATCATCCGCGCGAACTTGCTCGAAAAGAAAAATGCTTCGACCAAGGGTCGGCTGGTGCCTTACACACTCTTTATCGATCCGCAGTTGGGGCGGGTCGGGCTTACCGAGACGGAGGCCCGGGCGCAGGGCCGTAAGATTCGCGTGGCCAAGTTTCCGATGACTTCGGTGGCGCGGGCGATTGAGACGGACGAGACTCGCGGCTTTATGAAAGCTGTGGTGGATGCCGAGACGAATCAGATCTTGGGGGCTGCGGTTCTGGGGATTGAGGGCGGCGAAATCATGGGTGCGTTCGAGATAGCGATGATGGGGAAGCTTCCTTATACGGTGCTGCGCGATGGAGTGTTTGCGCACCCTACGCTGGTGGAGTCGCTGAACAATTTGTTTGTGGCGATGGACAAGGGCAAGTAAAGCGGGGTTCGTCTCGCCGCTACAGCAGGCCGCCGGTTTTTATTGCCAGGGTGTTGAGCGCCATCTCCAGTTTGGTTATGGCTTCGCCGAGTTCGGGGTGGGTTCCGATCTTCTGTTGCAGTTCCTTGAGAATCTTGTGAGCGCTGGCTACGTGCTCGGCGGCCTCGGTTGAATTTTGCTTGGGCTCTGGTTGGCTCGGTGTGGGCATGATTGTTTGTTCCCGTGAACAACTTAATTCTATACAGAACGGCTCCGGACTGGGGCTTTCCGGCGCTAGTAAAGATGGAAGTTGACTTCGACGTTGAGCGCGACGGGCACGGGTTCGCCGTCTTTTTCCCCAGGTCTAAACTTCCAGGAGCTGACCGCGGCGACAGCCTTCTCATCCAAACCGAGTCCGAGTGGTCTTATGATTTGCAAGTCTGACGCCCCTCCAGATGCATCGACAGTAAGGGAGAGGACGATAGTTCCCATGTATCTCGCCTTGCGCGCCTCATCGGAATAATCCGGGTCAGGACCGTAGGTGAGATGCGGCGCTAATACTCCGCCGCGTCCCGGCTTGAGGGACACAGGTCCCTTCGTTGCTTGGTGCGCGGGTTGTGGCTTGCCCTCCTGTTTCGCGAAATACGACTGCCAATAAGCGGGCACGATGTCCATCATCGAATCGGAGCCGGTTAAAAAGACGGAGTGAATCGCGGCGGAGACATCTTTTTCGTCGGGATTCTGGCTGGGCAGTTCGATCTCGATCTCAACCTTTAAATGTTGGAGGGCTTTCTCCAGATCTTTTTGCTGCTTCCCGGGTTGATTTCTTACGGTGGTGAGCTGATCCAGCGGTTTGGTTTGGCCGTCGAAAATCCGGTGGATTCGTCTGCCTTTGATCACCAACTGCGCGCCCTGCAGATGGACGTCCTCGACTTCGATTTGCCCATCGACGGTCCAGGGACCGACTGAGGCATACCCTTCCAGGCTGCCGTCGGAGTGAAACTTGAGATGTTCGCCGGAATAGAAATGGCGCAGCGTCAGCACTTTTTCGAGGTAGTCGAACTTGACCTGCTTTTCCAGATCCTGGCCGGCGTGCGCCGATTGCATGGGCAGCAATGCGAGCAGTGCGGCCATGGCGCCGGTCTGCGAAAGATGGATAATATTTCGCCGGATTTTGTTGCCTGTCTTTTTGTGGTCTGTCTTCAGGTTCATTTACGCCTGCGTTTAGCTAAGGACTTGGGCTGTTCTTCGAACACGGCAAATTGTATCTTTTTTTCTACTGGGTCGATGCGGTCGACTAACACACGCACGCGATCTCCCAGGCTGTAGGTTTTGCGGGAGCGTTGGCCGATGATCTGGCGCGTGTCCTCGTGGTAGATATAGCGGTCGTTGTTATCGCCGCTGTCCAACGTGTTGAGCGGGACCAGGCCTTCGACGAAGAGGTCGGTCAGTTCCACGAAGAAGCCGAATTTGGTTACGCTGATGATGAGGCCGTCAAAGTGTTCTCCGATGTGGCGCTCCATGAATTTCATTTTTTTCCATTCCATCAGGCCGCGTTCGGCTTCGTCGGCGCGGCGCTCGGATTGGCTGGATTCTTCGGCGATTTCGTGGAGTACTTTGAGCGGGATGGGGCCGTCTAGAGGCTCGAGGGCGTGTTGATGGGCGGCGTGATCGCGGCGCTTGGACCAGGGCGAGGGCGGCGGGCCCTCAGGGGCTAAAGCCCTTCCTGTTTTTTCTAGGTTATCGGCACGACCAAAGTCATGCCCTTCCGGGTTTTCTGGCGTGCGGGGGCGCGACGCCCCCGCGACAGCCGGCGGGACGCCGGCGCTACGGTCCGAGTTGCGGAGGACTTCTTTCAGGATGCGGTGCACGATGAGGTCGGGATAGCGGCGGATGGGCGAGGTGAAATGGGTGTACGTAGTGGCGGCTAGCGCGAAGTGTCCGCGATTTTCTTCGCTGTAGCGGGCTTGTTTCAGAGAGCGCAGCATCAGGAAACTCAGGATTCTTTCTTCGGGCTTGCCGGCTATTTTCTCGGTTAGTTTTTGATACATGCGCGGAGTGATGTGGACTTCTTTGGGGACTTCGATTTCGCGCACGCGTTTGCCGGTGCCTCGGGCCTGGCGGCGGTCGGCTTTCAGTTGCACGCGCTGGATGGGGAGCGCGCCTACTCCGAGCGAGTATCCGAAAGTGGCGGCTATGACTTCGAAGTCGTAGACACGCTTGGCGTCGGGCTTTTCGTGGATACGGTAGAGCGAGGCGATGCGCTTATTTTCGAGATAGTGGGCCACGCATTCGTTGGCCGAGAGCATGAATTCTTCGATCAGGCGGTGGGCGATATTGCGCTCGGAGCGGGTGATGCTCTTCATCATTCCGAATTCGTCGAACTCGATTACCGGTTCAGGGAGATCGAAATCGATCGATCCGCGGCGTTTGCGTTTGCGGTTCAGGATCATCGCGAGATCGCGCATGCGCTCGAAGTGGGCCACTTGGGCGGCGTATTCGTGGCGGGCTTCTGTGCTTCCTGCGGCATCTTCTTCGATGACGGCGTTTACGGCGGTGTAGGTCATGCGGTTCGCCGAGCAAATTACGCCTTCGTTGATCTCATAGTTAACGATTTCGGCCTGGTGATCGATTTCCATGATGCAGGAGAGGACGAGGCGGTCGACTTGCGGACGCAGGCTGCAGATGTCGGTTGAAAGTTCGAGCGGCAGCATGGGGACGGCGCGGTCGGGGAAATAGACGCTGGTGCCGCGGAGGCGGGCTTCCCGATCGAGCGGGGAATTGGGTGTGACGTAGTGGGCTACGTCGGCGATGTGGACTTGCAGTTCGTAGTTGCCGTTTTCGAGTTCGCGGACGTGGACTGCGTCATCGAAATCGCGCGCGGTTTCTCCGTCGATCGTGACGATGGGGAGATGGCGGTAGTCGCGGCGGCGGCGCAGTTCGTCAGCGTGAATAATATTCTCGATAGCCTGCGCTTCTTCGATTACTTCGGGCGGGAAGCGGTGGGGCAGGTGAAACTTGCGGATCATGATCTCGACGTCGACTCCGAAGTCGTTTTCTTCGCCGAGAATTTCGATGACGCGGCCGCGCGGTTGCTGCGTGGCGCTGGGCCAGTCGGTGATTTCGACGTCTACTACCAGGCCTTCGAGATCTTGGCGGTTGATGTGGACTTTGGCTTCGTTGCCGATTACGCGATCGACGGACCGGGCTTCGCCAATTCTCGTTGTGGCTTGCTGCTTCTTCCCTGCCTGTTGTCGGTGGGGGCGAGACGCCCCCACGACAGCCGCCGAGGACGGCGGCGCTACGCTGGGGCTTTCCATTCCCGGTAGGATTAAGATTTCCTGCGTTACTTTTTCGTCGATGGGCTTGACGTAGTTTTGACGGTGGCCGTAGTGGAAGATGCCGACCACGGTTGGATGGGCGCGCGAGAGGGAGCGGACGATGCGGCCTTCGGCGCGGCCATCGGGGCGGACGGCTCCGATTTCTACGAGGACGCGGTCGCCGTGCATGGACGATCCGATGGCGTGCGGGGGGATGAAGACGTCGCCGGCGAGGCGCGCTTTGAGATTGGCATGGAGCGAGTCGGCTTCGGGGATCACGAAGCCGTAGCCGTCGCGATGCATGGTGAGGCGGCCGATTAGGAGATTGTGTCCTTTAGACATCAGTTCTCAGTTCCTAGTTCCGTTAGCAAGAACCGAAAACCAGGCCTTCACAGTGTGCGCGAGAACTCGGTCGTCCCTACGGGACTTGAATCATTCTTCACACTTTTCCCAGCGCCGAGGCGCTGGGCTATTATATTTCGCCCCTCCGGGGCTGGATTCTCTTGCTCCCCGTCCCACGTGATTGCCCGAAAACTAGTTCTCATGCACACTCTGAAGCGCTTTGCTAAGCTGGGGTCACCCCTCCGGGGCTGGTTCTTCCGCCTTTCGTTCCAGTAGATAGCCGGGAAACGAGTTCTCACGCGCCTTTAGCGTAGGTATTTCTCTTCTAAAATCCTGCGATGATGCAGTTCGTGGCCGGCGATTATGTAGGCTAGGGCTCGCACCGTTACTTCGTTTTTGTTGGCAACGCCTCGGCGAGTCCAGGCGGGCTCGTCCAGGTTGCGGAACAACGAAATGGTGGCGCGCCTGACAGCTATGTAATCTTCGATCAAGTCGGCTAGCGGCCGGCGGGCGAAGGGGCTGTTGCGGACGTAGTCGTCCTGCTCGTAGCCTTCGATTGGAGTCTGGTCGCCACGGGCGATGCGCAGTGCACGATAGGCCATGATGCGCTCGGTATCGTTGAGATGGCCGACGACTTCTTTCAGGGTCCATTTGTCGGGCGCGTAGCGGAGATCGCCGTCGGCTTCGGTTCGTCCGGAGAGGAAAAGCAGCGTCTGACGGCGCTGATCGTCGAGGGCGGCGAGAACGTCGGCGCCGGGGACGAGAGAAATGTAACGGTCGTAGTAGGGAGCGGCTTCTCCGGACTGAGGGCGGAGGTAGGCGCTCGCGGTCGAAGTCGCGGGGGGCAGCGTCGTCGGACTTGAGGCCGGAGCCGAAGTCGGAGTTGAGGTTGTCGAAGTTGGAGTCATTGAGTCCTCATCTGGGATGACACGGGCCGGGTGATACCCAACGGCTCCATATTACTCTGAATGCGATGGAAGAATTACCACAGGCTGGGCAGGGCTTACACGATCATAGGGCGCGAAGCGATGGCGGATGGCGGGGGGAACAGCGCGGGGAACCTTATTCGGAACTATGGAAATCAATAAGAAAAAGTGAATTTCCACAAGCGCGGGCGTTACCGGGGAGTACAATTTATTTGGCCCCCGAAATGCGGCGCCGGGTTCAACAATCCCTTAATTCAGTAAAAGGAAAGGATTTCGACGACAATGTGGAAGCCCACGAATCAACCTGCGACACCGAGCCGGCCGGCGGAGCCGGAGCGTCCGAACACACCCACGGCGACGACGGCACCCATGATGAGCGTGAACGAGCCTGCGGCGGTGCCGCGTCCGGTTACAACCACTGCTTCGGACCAGGCCACGATTGGCAAGTCGCTGGTGATTAAAGGGGAAGTGACCGGTTCCGAATCTTTGTACATTGACGGGCGGGTGGAGGGATCGATCAATCTGTCGGGCAATCGCGTTACGATTGGCCGGAATGGCGTTGTCGCGGCCAACATCGCCGCACGGGAAATTGTGGTGCTTGGCAAAGTGCGCGGCAACCTTACTGCCAGTGATCGGGTGGATATCCGCAGCGACGGGTCGCTGACTGGCGATGTGGTGGCGGCGCGCATCTCGATTGAAGATGGCGCGTTCTTCAAAGGCGGCATCGACATTCGCAAAGTGGGATCGGCGGGAGCCTCCAAATCGGACAAGGCGGAAGAATCGCCGAAGAGCGTCTCGAGTGCTATGCCGGAGCCGGCAATGTCGGCGCGGGCGTAAAGACGCTAATCGCTATTCGTCGTTCGCTTTTCGCTGAATTTGTAGCGTCAGGAAGCGGGATCGTGAAACGGGCCTTTCTTGGCCCGTTTTTCTTTTTTGGGGGAGAGGCCGTGTGGTGGCGGGCCTGGGCCCGCAAACGGCGGCCCTTCGGCACTGCTCAGAGCAGCCTCCGGCCCGGTCATCACACCAGTGGGAACGGCGAACGCACTCTTACGGCTCCTTGCCCGTGGCCAGAGTTTCCGCGGTTTGGCCTGCAGCGACTCCGCCGAATGCGGCGGATCGCTTCCTGCGAAGATCTCCCGGCAATTCAGATCGCAACAACCACAATCCTGCGGCTACGGCTGCGGCCCAGGTTACTGAACCTAATGTGAGGGCCAGGAGATCGCCGCGGCGGCTGCCATCGAGTGTGATGGTGCGCATGACTTCGTAACTCAATCCTCCGGCTACTGCGCCTACGAGCGCGGATTTGCCTAACTCTTTCCAGTTCAATCCTCCGAACGACACCATGCCGCGAATATGCAGGAGCCCGGCTATGGCAAGGGCGTTGGCGGCTATTCCGAGATCGGAGGCGATGGCCAAGCCGGTAACGTTGAATGTGTGGAACAGCAACCTGTATAGGGGCACCGAGGCTAGCGTGATCAGGCTGCTGGCTACCATCGGCGTCAGCGTGTTGCTGGAGGCGTAGAACGCGCGCGCGTACAACGCCTGGCTCGACCAAAACGCCAGCGAGAGCGAGAACCAGAAAAAATACAGGGCGGTGGATTCGGAGTCGGCAAAAGTGAAGCGGCCGCGGCGATAGACGAGATCGATGAGTGGGACGGCGATGGCCATCATCCATCCGGTCAGGAGCAGCGAAGCCGCCGTGATGCGATAGACGGACGCGTTGACGGTGGCAGCGAACTCCTCAAACTTTTTTTCTCCGAAGAGGCGTGAGAAGAAGGGAAGTGACGCCTGGCCGGCGGCTTGTCCGAGAATGGCGATGGGAACGGCGAAGAGGCGCTTGGCATAGTTCAGGCGCGCGATGTCACCGATACCGCCCGAGGCGAAGTATCGGAGGAACCAGTCGTCGGCGGTCACCAGTGAGACGCCGAGCATCAGCGGGATGGAGAGGCGGACCCATTCGCGGAAGGCGGGATTCTTCACGTCGAACGAGGGGCGGTATCCGGTGCCGATTTTAGCTGCTCCGATTGCGTTGATGAGAAATGGTCCGGCGAGGCTGCCGGCTAGGGCGCCGAAGGCCAGAGATGCAATGCCCATCTGGCGTCCGGCGACGACTCCGCCGCCGATGATGAAGATGTTGTAGATGAGCGGGCCGAATGCGGGCAATAGAAAGAGACGATGCGAGAGCAAGACCGCCGAAACTACTCCTCCAACATAGAAGAAGATTTGCGCCGGCAGAAGGATGCGGGTGAGATGCACGCAGAGTTGCATCTGCTGGGGCGTGAAGCCGTGAAAAAACCACGCTACGAACTGTGGGGTGAAGATTTCGGCGACGATGGTGCCGGCGACTAACACGGTGGTCATTACGGTAATAATGATGGAGAAAGTTTTCTGCGCGTCCTGCTCGCGTTTTTCGGCCAGAAACCTTGTATAGATGGAGATGAATGTGATCGACGCGGTGCCGCCCGCGACAATGTAGTTGAGCCAGTCGGGGAGGGTGAAGGCGGCTACATAAGCATCGGTCTGCAGTCCGGCACCGAAGGCGTAGGCGATGTAGGCCTCGCGGATGTATCCGATGACGCGCGAGAGGGTGACGGCCGACATCAGCAGCAGCGTCGCCGAGAAGGCGGAGTGCTGATGCGATGGACGCAGGAGGCGGAGGAGACGCATCGTTTGCAGATTAAATCATTCGGGGGTGGGCGGGAGAGTTATTGGGGTAGCGGAATCTGCGATGGTAATCGGCAGTTCCGGCACCAGCGGCGAGCGGGTGTTCCCAA
>JBAVAA010000672.1:0-23969 GCA_049585515.1 Terriglobales bacterium
CGGCACGGCTGAAGCCGTGCCCTTTCAAAACCGATTCAAACTGCACCACCACCTTGCTTTCAGGCAGGTTCGCAGCCGACTGCCGCTCCTAAGCGACGTTCGCGATTCGCGCCCGCCGGCAGCTCAAACTTAATGCCGCGTTCGCTGCTACACTTTCTGAGTGCGCAGGCTCATCGTCAATGCCGATGATTTTGGTCTGACCGCGGGAGTGAATCGGGCGATTCTGGAAACTCACACCAGAGGAGTTGTGTCTTCAACAACCCTAATGGCCAACGGTCCCGCGTTCGACGATGCGGTGAAGGCGGCTCGCTCGCTCCCAGATCTTTCCGTGGGATGTCACGTCGTTTTAATTGACGGGACGCCGGTGTCGCCGCCGGCAGCGGTGGATACGCTGCTGGCCATTCGTTCGGCGGAGCCGGAAAAATTCTTCTCCAGCCTTTCCGCGTTCACGGCGCGCGCCATGCTGGGAGGGTTCGATCGCGATCAACTGGTGGCGGAAGTGGTTGCACAAATCAGAAAAATCCAATCCACCGGTCTGCATGTCACTCACCTCGATAGCCATAAACACGCGCATGTTTTTCCCGAGATTCTGGCGGCGCTGCTGCGGGCGGCGCGGATTTGCGGAGTGCGCGCCATCCGCAATCCGTTCGTTCCGGTGAAGGCGCTGCGTGCCGCGCAATTCAAACACCGGCGCGAACTGTGGAAGCGCTATGGCCAGGTGCGCTTGCTGAACGGTTTCTCGCGACAATTTCGCCAGCAAATAAAGCGCTCTGGCTTGCGTACGCCCGACGGCGTGATTGGAGTGATCGAGACGGGCGCGTATGACAATCCTAACGGTGACTCCGGCTATGGTTCCCTGCTCCACCAGACGCTGGCCGGGCTGCCCGAGGGGACGTGGGAGTTCGTATGCCATCCCGGATATAACGATGATGACTTGCGCGCGGCCGGCACACGACTGCTCGACTCGCGCGAGCAGGAGCGGCGTCTGCTGACTTCGGCGGAGTTGCGGCAGTTTCTGGAAGAGCAGAAGATTTCTGTGATAGGTTATCGAGAGTTCGCGGGAGTGTTAGCAGAAACCGCCGCGGAGAACCGTTCGTGAACAACCCTTGGGAGATGTCGAAAGTGGTACTTCGCTCGTTACTGCGGCGGCTCACTTTCCCGTGTCGGGGCCGTGCAGGGAGCGGTATCATTCGCATTAACCTCGCGTGAACCGGATACTAGGATTAAGGCATGGATAATCAATCCGAACCTCGCCTGAGCGTGGACCTGCCGGTGCGGGTATGGGGCATGACCGCCGAGGGGCGCCCTTTTTCGCAAACCGCTCGCGCCCAGAACATCAGCAACGAAGGCGCATTGCTCTCGGGACTGGAAAGCGAATTAAAAGTGGGGGACGTGGTCGGAGTGCAGTGCGACGAGAAAAAAACGCGCTGCGTCGTGATCTGGGTAATGAACACAGGTCCGGTCAAGAAAAATCAAGTAGGAGTGAAGTTGATCGCCGATCAGGAGTGCCCGTGGAAAAGCTATCTGCCGCTCGACGGCGCGACAGTGACGGTCTCCGCCTCAAACCGCCGGCGGTGGCACCGGCACAAGATGTCCCTTCCCCTGGAAATTCGCGACGAGCGTGTGAATGCTCCCATTCGCGTCAACGCGACCGACGTAAGCGGCAACGGCTGCTACGTCGAGAGCATGATGCCCCTGCCCCTCGGCACGGTGCTGCGGGTAGATGTCTGGCTGGATACCGAACACATCAGCGTAACGGCTGTTGTGCGGACTTCCGACCCGGGCGTGGGCAATGGAATCGAATTCACTGGCATGCCCCAGGAAACTAAAGACCGCATGCAAGCCTACCTCGATACCATTGATCCGCCGATGGGATTTCCGGGATCGAAGCTGAGGTAGGAACATTTAGTCATTGAGCCATTTTGGCATTGAATCATTTAAAACCACGGTTTTTAAATGATTCAGTGACTAAATGTTTAAATGACTCAATGATTTATTGGTTTTTCTGCGTAGCGGGCGAGAACAATCGCTCGAATCAGCCCACCCATTGTAAATTCGCGTGCCTCGATTGCTACCGGCATGTGCAACTCCCGCAGTGTTGCCGAAGTTACTGGCCCAATCGATGCAAACTGAATTCCATTAATTGAATGCGCGTTGACTTTGTTCGGATCCGTGTCCGAGCGGAGCGTCGCCCCGGTCCCACGCAGCAGTTCGGCGAAGTTCCGGGCGGTGGAGGAACTGGTAAATGTCACGACGTGCGGACGGCGCGCGGAACTCCTCATCAACGCGCGCAACCGGACACCCGATTTTTCGGGCACCACGGTTTCGTAAGCTTCGACGACGTCGACTTGGGCTCCGGCGGAACGCAGTTCTTCTGGAATCACGTCGCGCGCGACTTTCGCTCGTACGAGCAGGACGCGCTTGCCGGTGAGCTTGTCGCGGAGACCCTTTACCACCGATTCCGCGACATACTCTTCGGGAACCATCTTCACCTTCAGGCCATGCTTCACGATCGCTTTCTTGGTGGCCGGGCCGATGGCCGCGATCTGGAGGTGTTTGAGCTTCCGGCGCGTGATGCGGAGTTTCCGCACGCGCTCCCACATGGCTTCAACGCCATTGGCGCTGGTCAGAATGAGCCAGTCGTAGGCGCGGATATTTTTCAGAGCGTCGTCGAGCGGTTGGTAAGACTGCGGCTTGCGGATCTCAATGAAGGGAATTTCGATTACAGCCGCACCCAAGCCGCGGAGGCTGGCGGAAAGGCTGCCGGCTTGGTGGCGAGCGCGTCCGACTAGAATTCGGGTGCCGGCGAGGGGGCGGTTTTCGTTGGGCTTCATGAATCAGGTGTCAGGTCTTAGGTCATAGGGCTCAGGCGTCTGGTTTTCGTCGGACCTTACACCTGAGACCTGCCTCACGGCTGTTGCGGTAAAGCGAAGCCTTCTCCGTAAACTTCTTCGAGAATAACATCGCCGCCTCGGCGCAGAAGAGTTTCGCCGACTTCTTCTCCCAGACTCACCGGATCGGTGCCCTCGCGGGTCTCGCGCAGAACCTTGGTTCCATCGGGATGGGCTACAAGCGCGTTTAACCGAATACGGCCAGCTTCAACCCGACCTGCGATTGCTACGGCGAAGGCTCCAATCGGAACCTGGCAGCCGCCGCCGAGTTTGTTGAGCAGAGCGCGCTCGCAAGTGGTAGTGGCGCGGGCGGCAGCGTCATCGAGAAAGGCCAGAAGCGCCCGGGTGGTGCTGTCGCCGTTGCGAATTTCGATGCCCAAAGCGCCTTGTCCCGCAGCGGGGGTCATCACCTCAGCGGGGATCACCTGACGCACCAGTTGCGTCTTGCCCAAGCGGTTCAGACCGGCCGCGGCCAGGATGATGGCATCGTAGTCGCCCGCTTCGAGCTTGCGCAGACGCGTATCTACATTGCCGCGAAGCGGGTGAATCTGCAGATCGGGGCGCAGCGCCATTAACTGAGCCTGGCGGCGCAGGCTGCTGGTACCGACATTTGCACGCTGCGGGAGATCTTCGATGCTGGCGAAGTTGACCGAACAAAAAACATCGCGCGGATTTTCCCGCGTCGTGATAGCGGCGATTTCGAAATCCGTGGCAAGCTCGGTGGGCAAGTCTTTCAAACTGTGGACGGCTAGATCAACCCGGTTCTCGACCAGCGCTTCCTCGATCTCCTTGGTGAACATTCCCTTGGTGCCGACTTTCGCCAGCGCCACGTCGGTGATTTTATCGCCGGTGGTCTTGATGATCTCCAGCTCCACAGTGTGTCCCTGCGCGCGCAGCAGATCGGAAATGTGGTGCGCCTGCCAGAGAGCGAGTTGCGAGCCGCGGGAGCCGATGCGCAGGCGGGCCATCAGTTTCCCGCTCCCTTGTCGGAATCTCGATCCGAAGCATGTCCGCGGCCGGATTTTGAAACCGCAGCTTCCTTTTCGTCGTGCTGGTTATCGCGCAAATTGTCCTGCAGATTAAAGAGCCGGCGTACAAGGTCAATCACGGTAGTGGACTCGGGATCGCGCGCGGCCGTCTTCAGCGTACTGATGGGCGTATGCATGATTTTATTGACGATGCCGCGGGTGAGCGCTTCGACGGCCATTTCCTGGTCGGTGGTCATCGAACCCAGACGTCCACGAACGCGGTCAATCTCGGCCTGACGAATGGTCTCGAGATGATCCTGCAAACTGACGATGGTGGGAACCACGTCGAGCGTCTGCAGCCGGACATGGAATTTGTCCACCTCGCCATTGACGATCGCTTCGGCCTTTTCCGCTTCTTTTTTGCGATCTGCGACGTGCGAACTGACCGCTTGCTGCAGGTCGTCGATGTCATAGACGAAAATGCCGTCGACCTTGTTCATCTCTGGATCGACGTCCCGCGGAACAGCGATATCGATGAAGAACATGGGCTTGTTCTTGCGCAGCGCCATGAGCTTCTCGCCGTGTTCACGCTTGAAGATGAAATGCGGCGAGCCCGTTGAGGTAATCACGATATCGGCGCGTTCGCACGTTTCGTAGAGTCTGCCGAACTCGATTGCCTGTCCGTTGAATTTCTGCGCCAGCCGGATGGCGCGGTCGTAGGTGCGGTTAGCAACAAACAGCGACGCAGCGCCATGAGCCAACAGATGGCGGGCCGCCAATTCGCACATTTTGCCCGCTCCCACGAGGTAGACACTCTTGCCTTGCAGGCTGCCAAATATTTTTCCCGCCAGTTCGACAGCCACCGACGCGATCGATACCGAAGAAGATCCGACGGCGGTTTCGGTGCGGACGCGCTTGGCCACGGCAAATGCCCGGGTGAGCAACTGGTCGAGTTGCGCGCGCACCGCTCCAACCGCGCGGGCGGTGGCGTAGGCTTCTTTCACTTGTCCCAGAATCTGGGGCTCGCCGACGACCATGGAGTCGAGGCTGGCGGCGACGCGAAAGATGTGGCGAATCGCTTCGTCTTCGCGAAATTCGTAGAGGTGGGTTTCAAACGGACTGAGATCGGTTCCGAAATAATCGCGCATGAATTCGCGCAGATCGCCCGTGCCGTTCTTCATGTTGGCGATAAACTCGACGCGGTTGCAGGTGGAAACGATCATGCCCTCCGCAACGGATGGATGCTCGGATAGCCGCTTGCACGCCTCGGGCAGGCGCGATTCGGGAATCGCCAGGCGCTCGCGCACCTCGACCGGCGCGGTCTTATGATTGACGCCAATGAGCTGGAATCTCATGACGTGATAAACCTGTGCATTCCGCTGAAGTAGTTGGAAATCCAGGCCACGATAGCTGCGACGAAGGCTACGCTCGCGAGCAGTGCGGCGCGGCGACCACGCCATCCGGCATTCAGACGCGTATACACCATCAGCAGGTATACGGCCCACATCAGAAGGGATAGCAGAATCTTGGGATCGGAATAATCGATCCGGCCATAAGCGGATACAGCTACGACGGAGCCCGCGATCAGGCCCAGCGTCATGAAGGGAAATCCAATCATCAGGGACCGGTATCCGATGTCATCAATGACCTGGAGAGCGGGCAGCCGCGAGAACATTCCGCTGGCGCTCTTGGACTTCAGCGCCCGCTCCTGCAAGAGATAAAGAATGCTGGCGCCAAAACTTAGGAACAGCGCCGCGTATCCGGTAAAGATCATGAGGATGTGCACGGCCAGCCAACCATGCCTCACGGCCACGGAACCTAAAACAAAAGGTTGCTGGCCGCTGGCGGCCACAAACGTAAGCAGAAAAACCAGGGGAAAGACCACGATGCCCGGTGTCGTCGTCTTATACACCAGATAGGCGATCATGAAGCCCACCATGATCAGGAAAGCCAGCAGCGATTCCGCGTTGTGAACCGAAGCGGAAGCCAGCTGTCCGCTTTGCTCGACCGCCTCGGTCAGTGAAACGAAATGAAACACCATCCCGAGGTAGGAAGCGTGAAGCGCGACCTTGCTCAGGATTTCCGCGGTGCGCGTGAGCGCGACCAGCGCATACAGCAATCCCGCAGCGTAACAAACCAGCGCGACGCGCAGCCAGACTTGGGTCATCATGCTTGTTTTCGCAGGCTGGTGTCATTCCCCACCCCGCCTGAGTGATTATAGTTTGCAGCTCTAAGAGATGAGGAGAAAACGGAGGCGGTCACAGGGGTTTGTGACCCAGGTCACATAGGCGGTCTTGGCGGCCCGAGAGCGCTGGTGAGCATCGCTCAAGCTGGTTGAACCGATCTCGATCTCAAAATCTCCTCCCGAAAAGCACGTTGGAGCCGCAGAGTGCGCCTGGTTGAGCATTGGCAAGATCCGAGACTATACTTCCTCTGGAGAAACCCTATTGGTATTTAGCAAGTGTAACCGCGTATCGCAATGCTCAATCCGCTGCCAGGCCGCTAAATAAAGCCACGTGCGCAAGGTGCAAAATAGACGGCAATCTGTCTTCAATTTAAGGGAGGAAACAAATGGCTGAACCCAACTCCGCCGCAAAAGAGAACGAAGTTTCCCGCGACCGCCTCGCGGAGCTGTTAAACGAAGATCTTTCCCGCGAATATCAGGCGATCATCGCTTACGTGGTCTATTCTCAGGTGCTCAGCGGCGCCCAATATATGGACATCGCCGCTCAGCTTGAAATCCACGCCAAGCAGGAGCTCGATCATGCCCTGATCCTGTCGCGGCAGATCGATTATCTTGGCAAAATGCCAGTGGTCACTCCCAAGCCGGTACGCACATCCAAAAATGCGAAGGATATGCTTCGGTTCGATCTGGACAATGAAAACGAAACCATTCGCAATTACCGCGATCGCATCCGCCAATGTGAAGCGCTTGGAGAATATGCGATGGCGGAACAGATTCGCCAGATCCTGATGCAGGAGCAGGATCACCAAATCGACTTGGCCACCGCTCTCGGCGAAGAAGTTCCAGACCTTAGCGGCGGTCCCAAAGGACGCCGGTTGGACAAGCGTCGCTAGCGCCTTTCACACTTGACGTGCGGAGTGAAACGGATCGTCTCCTGGCCCATCGGCTGAGTTGTCCTCATCATCCTCCGGGCTCGGGATGTCCAGGTTAACGACGACCGGCTCCTGCCCGCTGCGAACGATCACCGCCTCTACCGGCTGGTCCTTGCGAGCATTCAGTTCTTGATGAGGAACGTAAACGAAGTCCCCCGGACCCGCTTCATCGACAAATTCCAGACGGTTTCTCCAGCGAAATCGGGCCCACCACGTAGATAACCGTTTCCAGTTCTCCATGGTGATGCGGACCGGTCTTCGCGTTGGGCTGGACCACAACCGTTCCCGCCCATAGCTTTCGCGCGCCCGCAGAAGCGTGCGAGATGGCTTCGGCGCGAGTCATGCCGGGAGTCTGGGGCGTGTTGCTGTCGAGTTCCCCGCTGCGAATGATCCGCAAGCCGTGGTTCTTCCAGTCGGGTTCCTGGTCTTTTCCGAGTTCACCAGAGCACAAATCGTTCATTGTCTCGTCCAACCTATACCGCCCGACTGACAACTTCAAGGGTCCCCTAATTAACCTCTCTATGATCAGCCTTTCGTTGACTTGCCGCTTTCCGCAAAGTAAGATTTGCCAACCATATTCGGCTAATTATGATCGGACGAAGCATCGCGCATTACCGCATCGTCGAGAAACTTGGCGGCGGCGGCATGGGGGTCGTTTACAAAGCGGAGGATACCTCGCTTGGCCGCTTTGTCGCGCTCAAGTTTCTTCCTGACGATGTCGCGCAAGACGCGCAGGCTCTAGAACGTTTTCGCCGCGAGGCGCGGGCCGCATCCGCTCTCAACCATCCCAACATCTGCACGATTTATGAGATTGGTCGAGAGGAAGGCGATTCCTTTATCGCCATGGAATTTCTGGACGGTCTCACGCTCAAGCACCGAGTCGCGGGTCGGCCATTGGACATCGACACGGTGCTGTCGCTCGGCATCGAAATTACGGATGCACTGGACGCGGCGCATTCTCAAGGCATCGTCCACCGCGACATCAAACCGGCAAACATCTTTGTAACCAAGCGCGGTCATGCCAAGATTCTCGACTTCGGCCTGGCGAAGGTTGTGGCAACGTCCAGTCAGGTCGCATCCGATCACACGCGGACAGCGGTGACCAATGAGGAACACCTGACCAGCCCCGGTTCGGCGCTGGGCACGGTCGCCTACATGTCGCCGGAGCAGGCACAAGCCAAAGAATTAGACGCGCGCAGCGATTTGTTTTCCTTTGGCGCCGTGCTCTACGAAATGGCTACAGGAATGATGCCATTCCGCGGCGACAGCAGCGCGGTGATCTTCAAAAGCATTCTTGATGCCGAACCGACATCGGCTGTCCGTTTGAATCCCGATGTGCCCGCCGAGCTGGAACGCATCATTAATAAGGCGCTGGAGAAAGACCGGGATCTGCGCTATCAGGGTGCGGCGGAAATACGCGCCGATCTGAAGCGCCTGAAGCGAGAAACGGACTCGCGCCATCGTCCAGCCGCAAGTTCGGGAGCGGTCGCGGTGGCGCAGGAAAGCGCCTCTCAGCCAAGTGCGCAGCTACCCGTGTCATCGGGACCGGCGTCGTCCTCTGCAGGTATGGCGGCCGCCGTGCCCGGGCAGTCCGCCCATACCTCTGGACAAGCGATCAGCGATTCGGCTGTCGCCGCCGCAAAGCAACACAAACTGGGAGTTACTCTCGGCGCAGTTGCCGCAGTGGTGCTCCTAATCGCGGCTGGATTCGGCGTGTACTCCATGCTGCACCGCGCTGCCTCCCTGCCTTTCCAGAATTTCACTATCACCCAGGTCACAAACTCGGGCAAGGCACGGTCGGCAGCCATTTCGCCGGACGGCAAGTACGTCCTCAGCGTACTGGACGACAAAGGGAAGCAAAGCCTGTGGCTGCGCAACGTGGCGACGGGTAGCGACACGCAGGTCGTTCCACCGGCCGCAGCGGTTTATTACAGCCTCGCGTTTTCCCCGGATGCAAACTATTTCTATTTTCGGAAAGCCGAAGACGCGCTCGAGACCACTTTCTATCTTTATCGCGCGCCGGTGCTCGGAGGTACACCGCAAGTCCTGGTCCGTGATATCGACAGTGATATTGGCTTCTCCCCCGACGGCCATCGCATCGCCTACGCTCGAGGAAATGACCCGGAGGTGGGAAAGTACCGCCTGTTATCCGCTAACCTCGATGGCAACGACGAAAAGGTTCTGCTAATTGCACCGGCGCCCGGCAACAGTGTGCCGACTTTTCTGGCATGGTCGCCGGACGGCAAGCAGATTGCTTTTACCGAGCCTCCGACGAGCGATGCCTTGAGCGGAATCTCGTTATTCAATTTCGATAACAATAAAGTGGAACGGCTCGCCAGCTTTCAGGACAAATCCATCAACCAGTTAAAATGGCCGCCCGACGGGAGCGGGATCATCGTTGACTACCAGCAGGCGGGCGCGAGTTTTCAACGCGCCCAGATCGGTTTCCTGCCCGCCGCCGGAGGCACGCTCAAGCCCATTACTCGCGATACCAACAGCTACCGTACCCTGACCCTTTCCGCCGATGGCAAGACGATGGCAACGGTCCAGGTGAAGGCCGCTCAGAATCTTCATCTCGTTCCCGGCGCTGGTAGCACGGCTCCAGACTCGCCTTCGGTACTGCCGCCGGCAGAATTTGTGAGCGGCTTCGGCTGGGACGACAACGGCAATCTTCTGGTCGGCGAGTTGGGGCATCTGGCACGCATGGCGCCCGATGGTGGCAACTCCAGTCAACTGCTGGGCGACGCTGCTTCTGCGATTCTCGAGCCCGCCGCTTGTGGCCCTCGCTACATGGTATTTACCTGGGTATTTCACGGAGGGGCGCGCTTCGGGAACATCTGGCGAGCTAACGCAGATGGCTCCAATCCGTTGAGGCTGACCGATATGGCTTCGCGCTATCCGGCCTGCTCGCCCGATCAGAAATGGGTGTATTACGAAAACGATGCCGCGGGTCAAATCTTTCGTGTACCGACCGACGGGTCAGGCAAAGCGGAAGTGGTTCCTGGCTCGGTTGTGCCCAACGCTATCCTGGCCGGCTTGCGGCCCAGCCTTTCTCCGGACGGAAAATTGTTGGCGATGATCCTGGTGAACGCATTGAATCCGGAGGTAATGAAGCCAGAAGACAAGATCGCACTTGTCAACCTGGAATCGGCAGGTACGCCGCGCCTGCTCAAAGTGGAATCGGGCATTGACATGTCTGGCGGAGGTCTGGCCGGCGGCGGTTTCCAGTTCACTCCCGACGGGAAAGCATTGGCCTATGCCGTCCGGGAAAATGGAGTCGACAATGTCTGGCTGCAGCCGCTCGACGGTTCCGCGGGCCGCAAGATCACCAACTTTAACTCCGAGTTGATTGTCGATCTCCACTGGTCGCCCAACGGCAAGACCCTCGGCATACTCCGATCCCATGCGGATTCCGACGTGGTTTTGCTGCAGGAATCCAAACAATAGAATCGATCTTGCTGTCTCTCGTGTTCAGCTAAGAACTCCGGCATTTGCTGTAAAACGCAGGTTTGTATCAGGGTAGCGCTTTAGCGATACGGCAGACGTACGGAAGTCAATGGCCCTTTAGGGGTCGGCACCAAAGTACGACGTACAATGAATATAGTGTTGTGACCAGGAGCCAACCTCCGGTAAAGTAAACGAATGTTCGCGCCTCATCCCAGCCTGAGCGACGAGGTGAATCGGAATATAGTCCAGTCCGAGATCGAGGGAGGCGTGTTCCTCGAAGGTCTGCCGCCCGATACCGTGTTGCACATTCGCACTCAGCACCACTTCTACACTGCGCTGCTTTTGGGCGAGGGCTCGGCTCTGATCTCAGGACATCCGCAATATTGTCCGCAACCGGTGCAGGTGATCATCGCCGGCTCGACCTGGGGCGGCTCCATGCTCAAGGTGCGCTTCATTGGCCGCGGCATGCACCTGGAGTTTCATCATCCCTCCTACGCGACGCCGATTGTGACGTCTCCAATTCAGGAAATCCACGAGCCCATGAGGTCGTCCGCAGATCAACGCTCCCGGGTCACGGCCGCTGACTGAGCGGATTGCGTTACGAAGACTCAGAAATTACAAATGCCCCTCCGTTCAGAGCGAGCGGAAGGGCATCTCTTGTTGATGGCGATTTCTGGAAAAGTCGTTACTGCTTATCGTACACCGCGGTGGATTTGATCTTCATTCCCTTCGCATCGGTTGCCGTCACCGTTACGGTCCGGCTTTTGCCATCCGCCGACACGACGATACGACCCGTCGCTGTAACTTTGCCGCCTTTCTTGTTGGTTAAATCCATCGTGCGAGCATTCACCTTCTTGTACATACGCGTGTCCGCATTCGGATCGCCGACAAGAGGGTAATCCTTCCCGTCGAACTTTCCCGTCCACTCGTTGTGTGTTGGCTTACCCTCGCTGTCGACGCCATCCACGGTGACTTTCACGTTGTCACCAGCAGCTTCATAGACAACGGTGTGGTTCTTCGCGGCTCCAGGGGGAAACTTCGTCTTGGCCTCGTTGAGTTTCCAAGTGCCCATGTATGGGTCGCTGGCAAAGGCCACGGCCACTGCGATCAAGCACATCGCTAAAGTCAAAATAATCGTCTTCGTTTTCATCTCTCTCCTTTAATAGTGAAGATTGTGAAGCAAGTTATCGGACTGATTCAGCGGGAGCCATTCTAGTGGCGCGTGGAGTATTCAGCAACCGCCCATTTTTTCGGGCGTCAATTTCCGTTTAAACCGTCGAATATTCCGCGAAATTATTCCACGCCCAACGACGCCAGCGATTCTTCCAGCGCCTGCTCATCGATCTGAAGTCGGCGGCCCCGCGCCTGCAAGTCTTCCAGTTCGTCGAAGGCGCGGAATAAACGCAGCTTGACCGCGGCGTACTGCTAGGAATCGGCGAGGGACCGTCCGTGGGATTCAGCCCAGGCTGCGACGACCTGGCGCGGAAGAAAGATACTCACCGCGTAGGTCAGCTTGCGGTCGGAGGTGACGTCGAAGATGTACTCGGCACCAGATTCAGAACTGAGAGATGGACGCGCGCCGGATGCCGGAGCGGGGCGCTTTCCGACAAAGTAGTACTGATAAACATACCCTTGCGATCCCGTGTACGTTTTCAGGCGGCGGATGGTCATGGGGCGGCTACGAGCTCCACGCTGCGAGCTAACACGAATCGCGCTTGCTGGAAGCTCGCGGCTCGTTGCTGGCGCCTCGTCGCTCGAAGCGGACTATCGACTGCTATTTCCTGGCGAAATCACTCTCCCATACTCGCTCGCCCGAGCCAGGCGGTCGAACATGCGCCAGGCCGCGAGCGAAATATTGCTAATGGCCTCTTCCCCGTCGCGCTCGTGACGCAGGTAGGTCGTCATCACACAGAGAATGTAGGAACGCTTGTCGAGAAGAATTACGCCCGAGTCGTTGCGAACGCCTTCGAGCTCGCCCGGTTTATTGGCGATCTTCAAATCGTCGGGAAGGTTGCGGGGAATAAAACTCTCTTTGTGAGTAGAAAGAACTTTAAAGAAATCCGCCGTCATCTCTTTATTCAGAATCTCGCCGCGATAGAGGGCCTGCAACAGCTCCATCATCTCGCTCGGGGTGGAGACATTTTCGCGGCCCTCGGCGGCGGCTTTCACGTCCATCATCTTGCGGCGGAGACGGGTGTCGCGGAGCCCCTGCTTGGCCAGGAAGGCATTCACGTTGTCCATGCCGACGCGGTCGATGAGCACATTGGTGGCGGAGTTATCGCTGACGGCAACCATCATGGTTGCGAGATCGCGCAGCGTGATGCGGGTCACTCCCGGCGTGAGCCCGTTCATGATATCGCTGTCCTGCACCAGATCGGCGGCATCAACCGTGTAGAGGTCGGTGAGTTTCAGCTTGCCTTGTTGAGCTTGCCGGTAGAGTTCCGCGAGCACACAGATCTTGATAGAACTCGCCTGCGGAAAAACATCGTTGGCATGCAGCAGGTATTTGTGGCCGTCGGTGAGATCGAGGATGGCGACTCCCATCACTCCATCAAGACTGCGGTCAATATCCAGAATGGATTTTTCGAGCTTCGTCCAGAGAACGGTCTGCTTCTCGCCGGGAGGTGACGGTGAAGATTGAGCGGACGCAAGCCGCCCTCCCGCGAGACAAAGAGCAGCCAACATCAAGGCAGCCGCTCTTTTTCGTAGCATATCTTTTCCGAGCACGGATCGTCCCAGCATGTTCAGATTTCCGCTTTTCGCAGCCGTTTGACTGCGGTCTCCGAGGTCACCGGTGAATAATAAATCTCTTTGAAAGTGTAGGACCTCGCCTTGGCTTCAACGATCGGCAGGATCTCGATGTGCCAGTGGTAATCGTCGTCCAGTGTTTTCCAATACCCAAGCGTAGCCGAAGGATGCTGGCTGTTGGGCGACGTGTGAAGCACAAGGTGGAAGCCGTCGGTGACGCTACGGATCCGTTTGAGGGTACGCCGCAGCAGCGCAGCCAGATCGCTCACGCTGCCCACGCGCGATGAGCCGGTCCGCTCGAACGAGGACTCATGGCTGCGTGGCAGTATCCAGGTTTCGTACGGGACTCGCGGCGCATACGGACAGAAGGCCATGTAGTCTCCGCGAATCTCTACCACGCGCAAATTCTGACGCTCTTCCTGCGCAAGAATATCGCAGAATACGCAACGCTCTTTCGTTTCAAAATAATCGCGCCCGGCGCGAAGTTCATAGAGAACGCGGCGTGGCACGAACGTCGTGGCCGTGAGCTGGGAGGTTGGATGTTCGAATTCCTGCCCGGCGCCCTCGCCGTGGTTTTTGAAAATGCTGATGTACTTGAAGCGGGGGTCGCGCTTCAAATCCTGCAGCCGCATCGCAGCCAGCCGTAGAAACTGTTCCACTTCAACGTCACTCGCGTTCCAGATGTTGCCGTCATGACGCGGATTCTCGATGAGAACTTCGTGAGCGCCGACCGATCCCATGCGATCGTAGAGTCCGTCGGCGCGGCGGAACGGCTCGCCTTCGATGTGGTAAAGCGCGTGGGGATGGACGACCGAGCGCGCCGACCAGGCGCTGCCATCCACGCCCGGCAGGTTGGCGATCACTTGCACCGGATCGGCGTAAGGCCCGCAAAACCGGCAAGCCTGCGTCCGCGGAGTGGTCTCAATGACGTCGTCACCGGTAATCACCCACGAACGGGTGATGGGATCTTTACGGAGTTCCATCCGGTAAGGAGAACAAAAGAACTAGTAATTTGCAATTGGTGATTTGTAATTTTGAGACATGTCCCGGTAGTGGGTCAGCTGAATTTATTTCGAAAGGAAACGGCTTCAGAAGCTGCCCGCCTGCGCGCCAACATTTACCCATTTTCATAAGCAAACTTGGCGACAATTCCCGCAACTTCAAATTGATCGCCGCTCTTGAGCTCCTGTTGGCCTTGGGTTACTTCGGCATTGTTGACTTTAATTCGGATGTTCTTTGCTGCCCGCACCAGGAAATATCCCTCTTCCCGCTGCTGAATCGAGGCGGCTACGTGAGGAGCAAACCATCGCTTCAGCCGAATGCCGGCCATCGTGGATTTGCCAATCACGTTGAGCTTGCTGCAGAGAAGGTACTGCTGCCGGTCGGTTCGGCCGGCAACGATGGTGACCATGCCTATTTGTCTCCGGCTCGCCATTCTCGATTCACCGGCCGGCACCAGTGCGATGCCCGCCGGTCGCACAGGCGCAGCGCCAGCGGCCATTTTGGCCATCATTTCCTTGAGCTTGACGGTATCCAGCACCATGGTAGCGTCCAACTGCGGAGGCGCAGCTTTTTCAACCTGAGCCTGCCAGCCGCTGCTGCGATCTTGCGTCACAGAAGAGGACGATGCATCGCGCCTTCCCGCCCCATCGTGAAATTCGATTCGATGTTTGCCGATTACGACGACGTCCCCATCTCTAAGCACGGCCCTCGAGACGCTGCGATTGTTGAGGTAGGTGCCGTTGAAACTGTCGTTGTCTTCAAGCACATACTCATCATTTTCCCAGAAAATCCTGGCATGATGGCCGGAGACAATGGGATTATCGATCCGGAGCAGATTGTCAGGCTGGCGGCCGATCGTAACCACTCCCCCATTCAAAGCCACTTCCCGCAAGACGTTATCGTAGAATTTGAGAGACAACTTTGCCGTCTTGTCCTGCGAATGCCGGGGTTCCTGCGCAAGGTTTCGTGTTATCGGGACCAGGTCTTGTGTCGTCGCGGCTAGGCTCTGTGTCATCGGGGGCTCCAAAAAAATACGTTTTTAGCGATCGTTCTTTCAGGAGCAATCCTGGTTCCAGAACGAGACTTTCTAAGTTACTGATTTTAGACACTGATGAGAACAACGTAGCGCGCAACTGGGACGAGTTGTCCCGCGCCTCACCGTCAGAGGACAAATTGTCGCGGATCGGGTTGTCCGCATATATCATCCCCGATTTCATTCGACGATCCGCGGATTACGATTTTGCGTTTTCGCAACGAGTTCGATAATATCCCGATGCTTTCCGAAAAGGAGAAAAACTGATGAAGCGAATTGCAGGATGGGGATTCCTCTTGATGTTGTGCGCGCTGGTTTCGATGCCGGCGCTGGCTACCGACAAGTCGGACGTCGCGGCTCGCGCCGCGACATGGGAGAAGGAATATAACGCGGATAACCTTGCGGCTGTGGTGGCGCTTTACGCTCCCGATGGCTGCCGGATGCCGCCCAACCAGGAGGCCGTCCATGGCAGGGATGCAATCCTGGCACAGATCAAGGCCGGAAAGGATCATGGCGCCGCCAAAGTCAAGATCGCGGTCACTGCCGCCGAGAGCAGCGGCGACGTCGGCTATGGCATGGGGACATATGTGATGACCGCCGCTGACGGTTCACATCTTGACCACGGCAAGTGGATGGTGGCCTCGAAGAAGGTGGACGGAAAATGGTTGACTCAATGCGACATCGTTAATTCGGACATGCCGATGCCGAGCGACGCGATGAAATAGTTTTGTCTGGGCGCGCTCGCGATACCCTCCAAAAGGCTCGCGGGCGTGCCACTCCACACCCATTTCGTAAGCGGTGTCAAGGAAAAGGAATAGGTGAGTAGTGACCCGATGACTGCGCTCAGTGCATCTCCGCGATAACGGCAACGTCGAATTTTGAATAGTACTTCTTCACGTCGCCGGCGCCATACTTGGCGCGGAATTTCTCGACCACTGATGCCACCCGGGTTGCGCCTTTGACGGGGGCGACCTTAAATTCAAACTCCGCGCTGCCTGCACCGATCCGAATCAACGGTTTCTTCAACACGTTCTTGTACCACTGCGTATCCGACCCTTGCACCGGCAGCAGATAAAGCTTGTCGTCCTCGAATACGAACCAGACCGGATTTGAGATAGCGCGTCCCGACTTTCGGCCGGTTACTGTGATTTTGATTTCGCGATATCGGGAAAGCCGGTCTCTTAGACTATCGTTCCGCGCTGGTTGATTGCTCATTCCAATCTCCTTCTGTTTCCGTGGCCTGCCAAGATCTCTCCGGGCGAGGACCGGCAAGGCTTCATCGTTGTGGGCAAGTCAGGTGACGCCGACCAAATGCAGCGTATTGCTCTGCGATGGGCGACGGCTGCCAATGTTCCAGAAAAGAGTGCGGTCACTGTTTGGAGTGGGCACTCTCTTCACCGTGATCAACCGGCGGGCTCGGAGACACAGCTGCGATCTTTGGCGTGAAATGTCGCACCGCTAAATCTTCTGAGTTGTAGTCGACCTGGTGGTCCGGTGCCGCGACTCGCTGCCCTGCGGGTTTGTGAATGAAATGACGTACTGTCACATCATCTGAAATGTAATCGATTTCGTCGTCCCCGACCTTTACCCGGCGCGGCGTGCTCCTTGCAGCTTTCGTCACCTCTTCCATCGGAACGGACGTGGTCTGCGGCTTGGACGTATCCGTTTCCGCTGGAACCAGCTTCTGGGGCGCGAATGGCACCTGCTTGATGGCACTCGATCCCTGTTCTGCTGAAGGACCCAAGGGCAAAACTGGGCGGCGATAGCTGTGGGCAATCCAGCAGGCTATCAGGAGCGCGATAACCACGGCTGCCCGATCGGCGAATCTCCACAAGCGTGTGTGCGTAGGCAGGCTCTTTGCTTGGTAGGTGATCCTAGTCGCGACCCCGCCCGAGCTTTCGCTGTGCGACGGCAGCTTCTCCGCCTTCGCTATGGAGGGTGCGGAAGCCGGATCTACCCCTTGCTTGTTTGCTCGCGACTCAATGTCAATGGGAGGCCTTCGCATTAGATGAGCAATATGCTCAATGGCCTGCGGCATGGTCGACCCTTCGACTGGCAGAGATTTTTTCTGTTCCAGCGCAACCACGTGGACCATTGCCTTCCCGACTACCCGTGCCATCAATTGATAGATCGACACTTCGCGATCCTGGAAGGCGTGCGCTTCGCTGAAAGAGACCTCGAGGACCCCCGCCAGCGCTCGATCGTCGTAAATCGGCAAGATTAGAAGGGATCTGGCTCCGAACTGGCGGCAAATCGCGGCTTCAATCCGTGCGTCGGTCCGGGCATCCTCGACACGCAGAATCTCGCGACTCGCCTCGGTTGTTCCCGGGACAGACAAAGTGGCCACTACATGCCGCCCTATATATGCGGAAGCACTTCCGCTTCCGGCCCGGTAAACCAATTGATCTCCTTTTAGCAGACCGATGGCGACTCCGGTTGCGTTGGCCACATTTCGGGCCCGGTGGGCGATCAGATGCATGGCTCCATTCACGTCGATCTCGCCGGCCGCCATCAGGTGTTGGACCGTGAGCATTGCGTCGGGCAACTGAACGTCCATCAAACTCTGCTGTACCACAAACGCCATGGCTAAAATTTGCTGGAAAGATTCGGCATCGAGAGTGGAAGAGGTCGTCATACCTGCTGTCCTGCGGAAGAGATCTCCATTCTGTCCGAGAAGCTGCCAACGCTTTGCTTGATACTTTATCGGAAAGAACCTGGCAACTGTCGAAAATGCAAGAGGTAAATTGTGCCACAGTTCGGTCGGGAGATGCGGCCGACGGGCGCGGGTTTTCCACAATCGGGAGCCTGGGGGCTGTTCCGTAATTGGCGAATATCCCAATTGAACTCATGACCCGGCTGCGAGGGTTTTGACTGATGTGTGTAGCTATCCCCTCGTCGCATTGACGGGTTAGGAGATTAGGATGCTTTGAGAAAGTTTGGTGGAGCTAGTCGGGATCGAACCGACGACCTCATCGTTGCGAACGATGCGCTCTCCCAGCTGAGCTATAGCCCCGAAATTACGGTGGGATTGGTTTTCTGATTTTAGCAGCCGGGGCTTGGTTTCGCCTATATTCCTCGGTCGGCGGGCAGTCGGCTACCTTGCCTTAGAGCCAGATTTGGCTCGCCGCCTCATGCTCTTCTGAGCGGCGAGTTGCGCTTCAGCTGCCAGGCTTTCTCGTTCGTACGCCGACATGATACTGGGATAATCGAGAACCCGTGTCGGGAATGGGATGTTTTCCTGTGATCTCGGCGACGTAGCATTCTTCGTGGACCGCTTTCCCTTTTTCATCGGTTTTGCTCGTCGCCAACTCAACAGGCTGATTACAAATCCGACAGATCGGACGCCACACGTCGGGAGCGAGGCGCATCATGCTGCTCATCTGAATATGCCTCTTCAAAAAGCATATCTCAAGCCGACTGGCTTGTCGGTACGCTGGCGCACGAAAATGTGGATGCGACAACCGCGATAACAACTGACAATCGAGTCTCACGGCGCACGATCAATGCCGCTGGCCAAGGCTCTTTGTCATGCAAAGGCTATAATTTGTTTCGTGAGTTCCCTCAAAGTAAAACAGGTGGCTTCGGCCGACTTCCCTACTCGTTGGGGGCACTTCCTGATTCATGGGTTTGTGACCAAAGCGACAGCATCGGGCGACGGCGCCAGGACCGAAGAAGCAGTCGCGCTGGTGATGGGCGAAGAGCATTCCGGCTCGCCACTGGTGCGCATTCACTCGCAGTGTTTGACCGGCGACGTGTTTGGCTCGCTGCGCTGCGATTGCCGCCAGCAACTGGAGATGGCGCTCTCCATGATCGCCAAAGCGGGAGCGGGCGTCCTGATTTACGAGCAGCAGGAGGGCCGCGGCATTGGGCTCATGGCGAAGCTGCAAGCCTATGCGCTTCAGGACAGCGGATTCGATACGGTGGAAGCGAACGAGCGCTTGGGATTCAAGCCCGACCAGCGCGAATTCCTGATGCCGGTTGAAATCCTGAAGGCATTGGACATAAAGCGGGTGCGGCTGCTCTCGAATAATCCCGACAAGGTCGCCGCGCTCGAGCGCGCCGGTATTCAAGTGACCGAACGCGTCCCCTGTGAAGTCGCGCCCACAGCACACACCGAAGAATACTTGAATACGAAGCGGGAAAAGCTGGGGCATTTGTTCAGCACCCGGAGGCAGCACTAGCTCAGCCATCAGCTATCAGCCGTCAGCCATCAGGTAAAACAGGTTCTTTCTGATGGCTGCCGCCAGCAGGCGCTCCATTTCCGCCCGATTCTTCACTGGCAGATTGCGAAGCGCGGCTCGCGCCAGCGCCACATAAACTTCGCGCGCTCCAGGATGCTTCTTCAGCGCGGCAAGATGTTTCGCGACCGTCTCCGCGTCTCCGCGAACCAGCGGACCACTGAACGATTGCGCGGGGCCGAGGCGCGAATAGTTTTCCAGAGTCTGACGGATGATCGGCAGACTCTTGCGGCGCGCATCTTCGCGGGTAAGGCCGGCTGCGCGCGCCGCTTCTTCGAGCGTCACCAGAAACGCCAGTAGCAACGGCGAAGTCAGCGTGGCCCACGCGTGGTACGCGGCTTTGCGCGATGCGGGCAATACGAAGCTCTTTCCGCCCAATGCGCGAACAATCTGGCGGGCGACGCGAGTAGCTACCGCATCGCCTTCCATGGCAAAAGGCACGTCCTTCAACGAAGGATGCGCTCCGGCGACGAACGTCATCAGCGGGTGCGCCGATGCGACAGCTACGCCTGCGGTGCGCAAAGGATCGAGTTGGCGGCTGGAGAGCGCTCCGCTGGAATGCAGGGCGAATCGGACGATCATCTTCTGTCCAATAAGCGCGCTGGCAAGCAAATGGTCGGCTAGAAACGACGCGGAGCGGCGAATTTCGCGATCGGGAACGCAAAACCACAAAACATCAGCATCCAGCGCCGCGAAACGTGCGGCGACTGCCTGCGCGCCCACTCGCCTGGCCAACCCGTGAGCGCGCCGGAGCGACCGCGGTAAATCGCGAGCAATGATTTCGGTGACTGGAAACCCGCCATCGCGCAACGCCACCGCCAGAAAACTGGCCAGGCTGCCGGCTCCGACGATGGCGATGGTGACAGGCCTGCCGCTCACCGGCGCAGGATAACAGGTAGCAGGTCACAGGAAAATCCTAGCTTTTGAATTTTCTGCGACGTGTCCCCCTGCCACCTTTATATTGTTGTCATGGCGAAATCAGCACCAGCAACATCCTCCGGGTTGAAATCCGCTCGCGTCCTTTCCTCCCGCGTCAGTTATCGGGGGCCGGTGTTCAGCGTTACCACGGATGAAGTGCAAGAACCGGGGGGCGTGCGCGCCCGTCGCGATGTGGTACGGCATTCGGGTTCCATTGTCGTGTTGGCCGTTGAAGAGCCGGCAAAGGCGGCCGGGGGGGCGGAGCCGCGCATCCTGCTTGAACGCCAGTACCGCCATGCGGCGCAATCGATGATGTGGGAACTGCCCGCCGGACGGATCGACCATGGCGAAACGGCCCTCAGCGCCGCCAAGCGCGAGTTACTCGAAGAAACCGGCTACTCCGCCCGCCAGTGGAAGAGAATCTTGCATTTTTATGTCAGCCCGGGTTTTTTAGACGAAACCATGACCATCTACCTGGCCCGCGGGCTTAGCGCCGGCACCGCCCAACCCGAGCCAGATGAGAGGATTACCGTCAAATTCTTCGGGTTGTCGGAAGCGGAACGGATGGCCCTCAATGGACGCATCCGCGACGCCAAGACGATAGCCGGAATCTTATGGCTGGCGCAGAAATGATCTAACTGCCTCGCGTAGTTTCCCAGCGCATGTCAAAAAAAGTGACAACGTTTAATTTCGATACGGTACCCCGAAACTCAACCACCCGTGTGTGATTTCAAGCCTTGACAGCACTCCCAGCGAGCAGCACAATCTCTACACAATTTTCTCGGGCCCCGCGGAATTGCGCCTCTTAGCGCGATCCGCAAGAAAGAGGGGTGCGCGTGGAACGTTTGAAAGGCACGGTCAAGTGGTTCAACAACGCCAAGGGATATGGTTTCCTCGGCCGCGAGGATGGACCGGATGTATTCATTCACTACAGCTCCATCACCACCGAAGGCTACAAAAGCCTGCAGGAGGGCGATAAGGTGGAGTTTGAGATTGTCCAGGGACAGAAAGGGCCGCAAGCGGCCAACGTAACCAAGACTCCTTAGTCAGAACTTGCTCTATTCGCGCCGGCTTAACGATCGGATTTCCGGGCCAAATTAATTGCGCTTCAACGCCCGCGCCGATTGTGTCCTTCGGGGTCCCTTCTCGAGTCCTTTGCATCATGCTTCGCACCCCACGGGCGACCACAACTGGACAATGTACCATTTTTGATACATACTAATTAAGAGAGCTTTGCCGGATGGTCGACAAACGTGCCCCTGAAGTACCGGTTCGCTTTTACCGGACGGGACTGGGCAATGAACCTGTCCTCGACTGGCTGCGCAGCCTGGACAGACGAGATCGTCGCATGATCGGACTCGACTTAATGCGCGTGCAATTCGGCTGGTCGATTGGAATGCCTCTCGTTCAGAGCTTGAAAAACGGTCTATGGGAAGTTCGCTCGACGTTGCCGAGTCGACGGATTGCCCGGCTGATTCTGTGCTTCCATCAGGGCACTCTGGTGGTGCTTCATGGCTTTATCAAAAAGACACGCCAGACGCCTGCTGCGGATCTTATGCTCGCGAAGAGGCGGATGACTGAGGTTACAAAATGAAGAAGAAGAGAAACCCTTACATTGGCTCATCTCTGGATGATTTCTTGAAAGAGGAAGGTATCCTTCAAGAGGCCCGCGCCACGGCGCTCAAAGAGGCGCTAGCCTGGCAAGTGCACAAAGCGATGAAGCGGGCGAAAATTAATAAGGTAGAGATGGCGCGGCGCATGAATACGAGCCGTGCGGCTCTGGATCGGCTGCTTGATCCCGGCAACGCCTCAGTGACGCTACAAACGTTGTGTCGGGCGGCGCGGGCTATTGGCCGCGACCTTCGGATCGAATTGGTGTGAAGCCGTAGCCAAACCGTCATTTTTGCGTCACCATTCCTCCGTGGACAATAAAGCCATCGCCGGACTCCTCTACGAGACTGCCGATCTGCTGGAGATCGACGGGCAAGACTCGTTTCGCGTGCGTTCGTACCGCAACGCCGCTGAAGCCATTGAGGCGCTGTCGCAACAGGTCGCTGACTTGATCCCGGAGCCGAAACAACTTCTCGAAATCCAAGGCATCGGCAAAGGCATGCAGGCCAATTTGCTGCAGCTTTTTAAAAATGGCAGCATTGAAGCGCACACCGAACTCCTGAAGAAATACCGGCCCTCGATGCTTGAACTGCTCAAGATTCAGGGGCTCGGGCCAAAGACGATTGCATTGATCTGGAGCGCCTATCAGGTCAGCGATCTGGAGGGCGTGGAACAATTGGCACGCGAAGGAAAGATCCGCACCCTGCCGCGCATGGGCGAAAAGCACGAACTGAAGCTGCTCAAAGCAATCGAAGATTATCGCCGGATTGCAGGACGATTCCTGCTCGACAAAGCGGAAGAGTTGGCAGAGAAGCTGACCGAGTATCTGTTGGCCGTTCCCGGCGTAGAGAGAGTTACGCCCGCCGGATCGTTGCGCCGGGGACGAGAGACCGTAGGCGACCTCGACATCTTGGTCACCGGTAAGGGCTGCATCGAGGCGGAATCGCGGCAGGCGCTCATCGAACATCTGCTGCGGTTTCCCGGCCTCATGGACGTCATCGCGCAAGGAGAAAACAAAGTCAGCTTCCGCCACCGCAATGGTATGCAGGTGGACGTGCGCCTGCTGCCGCCGGAATCGTTCGGGGCGGCGATGCAATATTTCACCGGCTCCAAAGCGCATAACGTGGCCTTGCGGCAGCGCGCACTGAGGATGGGGTTCACGCTCAACGAATACAGTTTGGCGACCATCGAGGACAATAAGCCGGTCGCGCGCAAAACGGAAGAAGAAATCTACTCGAAGCTCAAACTGGATTTTATTCCGCCCGAGCTGCGCGAAAATTGTGGCGAGATCGAAGCCGCAGCCGCCCACACGCTGCCGGCACTGCTTGAGCTATCCGACATTCGCGGCGACGTGCACATGCATACTGTCGAGACCGACGGCCGCAACACCATTGAAGAGATGGCCGAAGCTGCGCAGGAACGCGGCTACGAGTACATGGCCATCACCGATCACTCGAAGAATCTGGCCTTCGCCAACGGCCTCACCGACGAACGGGCGCTGGCGCACATTGAAAAAATTCGCGCAGCTGGAAAAAAGATGAAAGGCATCCGCATTTTTGCGGGAATTGAAGTCGACATACTGGGCGATGGGTCGCTCGATCTCTCCGACTCGGTCCTCGAGCAAATGGATATCGTCATCGCCAGCGTGCACTCGCAGTTCAATCAGGATCGCGCCGCCATGACAGATCGGCTGCTGAAGGCCATCGCCAACCCGAATACTTCGGTGATCGGGCATCCTACCGGACGCTTGCTGTTGCGCCGCGATGCCTACCAATTCGACTTCGACGCCATTCTCAAAGCCGCCGCCAAACATAAAGTTGCAATGGAGCTAAACGCTTATCCCGATCGCCTCGACCTGAGCGACGTGCATCTTCGGATGGCGAAGCAGCAGGGCGTGAAGGTCGTGATCAACACCGATTCCCACCACACTTCGCACATGGCGAAGATTCGTTACGGCGTCACCCAGGCACGGCGCGCCTGGCTTACGAAAGCTGAC
>JBAVAA010000673.1:0-16949 GCA_049585515.1 Terriglobales bacterium
AATGATTCAAGTCCCGGAGGGACGACCGAGTTCTCACGCACACTCTACAGCGCTGGGGAAGATCGAAAAAGGACTCAAGTCCCGGAGGGACGTACTAACTTAGCCCAGCGCTTCAGCGCTGGGTAGAGTGCGAGAAATGATTCAAGTCCCGGAGGGACGACCGAGACGGGCCAAAGCCTGTCTTTCTACGAATGGGGGAGTTTCTGGCCGCTAATACGAAACGCGATTTTTACGAGGTGCTTGGCGTCACCCGTACTGCTACCGATGTTGAGATCAAGAGCGCCTATCGCAAGCTGGCGATGACGCACCATCCCGACCGCAATCCGAATAATCCCGACGCGGAAGACAAGTTCAAAGAGATCACGGAAGCGTACGCCATTCTTGCCGACAACGAGAAGCGCTCTTTGTACGACCGCTTCGGCCATGCCGGCGTGGGCGGCGGAGGCGCGGCGGGATTCGACCCGACCATCTTCCAGGATTTCGGCGACATCTTTGGCGACATTTTTGGTTTTGGCGACGTGTTCGGCCAGGGCGGACGCCGCCGCAGCCGCGCTCAGCGCGGAGCCGACCTCAGAGAAGACTTGAATCTCGAATTTGACGAGGCGGTGTTTGGCACCGAGAAGCACGTGAACGTCCGCCGCCATGAGGCCTGCGACGCTTGCCGCGGAAGCGGCGCAGCTCCGGGCAAAGCGCCGGTTCCCTGCCGCGCCTGCAACGGACGCGGGCAAGTGCGGTATCAGCAGGGCTTCTTCAGCATTGCCCGAACCTGCCCCACCTGCCAGGGTGCGGGCAGCATCATCACCGATCCCTGCCCGAAGTGCAAAGGCGAAGGCCGCCAACTGCGTGAGCGCGTGGTCGATACCAAGGTGCCCGCGGGAGTAGAAGACGGCACGCGGATTCGTTTCACCGGCATGGGAGAAGCGGGCGCGTTCGGCGGACCGGCGGGCGATTTGTATATTGTCCTGCACGTGAAAGAGCACGCCTTCTTTGAGCGTGAAGGCAACGACCTGCACTGCGTGGTTCCGGTCTCGTTTCCGCAAGCCGCTCTCGGCACCGAAATTACGATTTCGACGATGGAGGGAGAACACCGCCTGAAAATTCCAGAAGGCACGCAGTCGGGAACTTCGTTTCGCATACGGAACAAAGGCGTGCCGGTGCTCAACGGGCACGGTAAAGGCGACCTCTACGTTGAAGTCCGCATACAAACTCCCGGCAAGCTGAATAAGCGCCAACGCGAACTGCTGGCCGAGCTGGGAGAATTATCTCCGATAGAAAATAAGCCGCAACGGAGGTCGCTGCTCGGACGGGTCAAGGATATGTTTGTGTAGGCAGTTCTCAGTTCTCAGCTCTCAGTTCTCGGTTCTCAGTAAGAGTTCCTGGCCCAGTCTTCTTCTCGAATTCGAAGGAATTTGCTTTTCCTGAGAACTGAGAACCGGGAACTGAGAACTGAACCCATGACCCGCCGCCGCTGGATCGCCGACGAAGTCAACGGAAACACTGCTGCCCTGGTCGGCGAACACGCTGTCCATCTCACTCGCGTGTTGCGTGCTGAAGTTGGGCAGCAGTTTGATATTGCCACCGGGGCTGAGGTTCGGCTCGGGACGATCGTTTCGATTTCCCCCGATCGTGTTGAGTTTGCGCTTGGCCTGGCGCGAGAGATGCAAGCGACTCCAACGCTCTCTCCAAAGATCACGCTGGCGCTCGCCATCTTCAAATTCGACCGCATGGAGTGGGCGATCGAGAAGTGCACCGAGATCGGGGTTGCTCGCATCGTCCCCATAATCGCGCGGCGAAGTGATGCTCATTTAGCAGCCGCTGCCGCCAAGCGGCGCGAGCGCTGGCAGCGGATTGTTCGTCAGGCAAGCGAGCAGTCCAGACGATCTGAACCGCCCGAGATTACCGCACCGGCCAGACTGAAAGATCTTGCCGAAGTTCTACAGGCTGGCGCTCTAACTCGCATTGTTCTTACCGAATCCCAGGCTGAGTCGAAAGCGTCTCGCCTGAGCGAAATCTTGAAGTCATCGTCACAATCCCAGCAAACCGAAGTAGCGCTCGCCGTCGGGCCCGAAGGCGGATGGTCCAATGAGGAGCTGTCGTGGTTTCGCGAGGCAGGATGGACCGCGGCCTCGCTAGGCGACACAATTTTGCGGGCGGAAACGGCCGCAATTGTAGCAACGGCACTTGCTCTCGAGTCGCTCCGGTGAATCGGTCCCGATCCTTCCACAAGCCGCTCTGATATTCTCCGGTTAGTGGCCTCTAACGTTACAGATCAGAGAAATTCGCGGGGTTCATCTGCGACTAAGATCGTTCCCGATGAACGCCAGTTACAAGCCATCCAACATGTTCATGGGCCGATGCTGGTAATTGCCGGCGCCGGCACCGGCAAGACGACCGTCCTCACGCAGCGCCTGGCTAACTTGATTCGCGAAGGTCACGCTCGCCCGGACGAAATCGTCGCGCTCACCTATACCGATAATTCCGCCTCCGAGATGCTCGGCCGCGTCCGCGACGAACTGGCCGGGACGAACATCGACGGGTTACAGGCCTGCACCTTCCATGCCTGGTGCAACGGGCTGCTGCAGCGTCGCGGAGCCGGGTTTGGCGTTTTGGATGAAAAGGACCTCTGGGTATTCCTGCGCCGCCGCATTCGCGATTTGGGTCTCAGGCACTTCGTACGCGCTGCAAATGTCGGGCAGTTCCTCGACAGCCTGCTTGATTTCATGCGGCGGTGCCAGGATGAACTGGTCGGCCCCGAAGAATATGCCGCCTACGTGAAGCAATTAGAACGCGGTGAAGTCGCGTTGCCTCGCGTTGCCCGATCAAAACGCCAGGATGAGTTGGAGGAGACGGAAATCGTCGAGCGCTGCCAGGAGATCGCTCGCGTTTTCGCCACCGTCGAAGACATGCTCCGGACAAGAAACCTGGGCACCTTCGGCCACATGATCACACGGGCCTACCAGTTGCTGAAGGACGATCCTAGATTGCTTGAGGAAGAACGCCGACGGGCTCGCTTTCTGCTGGTGGATGAATTCCAGGACGAGAATTTTGCCCAGGTCGAAATTCTCTCACTGCTCGCGGGACCGGAGGCGAACATCTTTGCGGTGGGCGATCCCGACCAGGCAATCTACCAGTTTCGCGGCGCTTCGAGCGAAGCATTCAACTTGTTCGCGAAAAAATTTCCCGCGCCGCGAGTGGTTGTGCTGGAAAAGAACCGGCGCTCGCTCGCGCCGATCTTGCGGTGCGCTTTTGGCATTGTGAACGACAACCCGCCGGTTTTCGCCCGCGCACATTCGCCCGCGGGGAATTCAATTCCCTACCAGCGGACACCGCTGGAATCGCTGCGCGAAGAAGATGTTAAGCAGAACATCGCGTCTCTATCGTCGCCTCTGGTGGAAATTGTTACCTGGGGAGACACAGAGGTGGAAGCTGCCGATCTGGCGCGTCGCATTCAAAAGATGCGCAAGAGCGAAGACAAAGACAGAAACAAAGACTCTCGCTGCCGTTGGAGCGACTTTGCCGTTCTCAGTCGGATTCACAGTCATCGCGAGGAACTGGTCCACGAACTTGCCGAGCGGGGAATTCCGTTTGCCATCGAAGGTCTGGACGTCCTCGACACGCCCGAGGTTCGCGACGTCGTCGCTTGCCTGACCGCGGCTGTGTCTCCCAACGATGCCACCAGCCTGTTCCGGGTGGCCGCGCTGCCCCAGTTTGGCGTCAATCCTACGGAGCTGCGCGCGGCCATGAGGGCCATGCGGCGCGAACTCGATCTGCGCAGCGCGCTGGCGCGGTTGCCCGGCGGGCCGGCGGTGCTGGAGAAGGTCGACGAAGCGCACCGCCAAGTCGACAAGGACGGAATTCGAGCGATCAATGCAGTGCGGCTTGTTATTCGCCATTTCGGTTTGCCGCGCGCACCCTCGGTCGATGCGTTCATCGCATTTGTGGAAGCGTGGCACCCGAAACCGGTGGCTGAAACCGGAAGCCCCTCCGAGTTTCTCGAGTACCTCGATTACTTCGGGGAAGCAAACGGCGCG
Organism: Terriglobales bacterium; assembly: GCA_049585515.1. GTDB lineage: Bacteria > Acidobacteriota > Terriglobia > Terriglobales > Acidobacteriaceae > Acidiflorens. The sequence continues at coordinate 4,032 of JBAVAA010000673.1, forward strand.
ATTCCGCTTCCCCGCACCCAGGATGACGCCGTGCAACTCTTGACCGCGCACGCCGCCAAAGGCCTGGAGTTTCGGCACGTGTCCATCATCCGCGGATCATCCACGTCGTTTCCGTGTTCCTACAAACAGCCGTTGATCGCGTTCCCCGAGCAACTGCGGAGGTCGGGCACGCCCTCCGCCGACGATAAGACGCTGCACGAGGAAGAAGAACGCCGCCTTTTTTATGTCGCCATGACGCGGGCCAAAGACACCCTGGCGATTTATGCGAACCAGGGCCGAAGCACCAAGAACGAGCCGCGTCCGACAAAGTTCCTGCGCGAGCTGATGTGCAATCCCAGCTACAAGAAGTTCTGGTCCACCCGGACGGCGGCAGCGGTGCAGGACAATCTGTTTGCCGAAGAAGAAACCATTGCATTTCAGCAATCGAACGTCGCCGGATGGCTGATGCTGCCGCCCTCGGCCAGCTTCACCACCGGCCTGAGCGCGTCGTCGATTGAAACATACGAAGAATGCCCCCTGCGCTTCAAGCTCGAAAAAGAGTGGAACCTTCCGCGCGATGTTCCCGCGTCGCTGCATTATGGATCGGCCATGCACGACGTGCTGCGCACGTTCTACGACGCGGCGCTCTTCGAACGGCAGATCGGCGACGAAGAACTACTCGAACTGTTCCGGGCTGGTTTGGCCTCCAAAGGTATCGCCGACCGCTACCAGTATGAGTTGTATCTGCGGCAGGGCCGCGAGCAGTTGAGCGAATTCTTCGCGGCTGCCCGCGAGGCAGCTCGGCCAGAGGTGCAGGAGACGGAGCACAAATTCGAATTGCTGGTGGGCGCGACGAAGCTGGCAGGGCGCATTGATCGGATCGATCGCACCGGCTCCGACACAGTTGCCATCGTGGATTACAAAACCGGCAAACCGAAGTCGCAGGAGGATGCCGACAAGAGCCTGCAACTCTCCTTGTATGCAATCGCAGCGCGGGAGACGTTGGGGAAAACTGCGGACCGGCTAATCCTTCACAACCTCGAGAACAACATCGCGATCTGCTCCACGAGGAGCGATGGCGAGTTGGAGGAAGCGAAGGGCCGTGTCCAAAAAGCCGCGGACGCAATTGCCGAAGGAAAGTTCGCGGCGAAGCCCGGATATCACTGCGCGTTCTGCCCGTATCGCAATCTCTGTCCCGCGACGGAGAAGATCGTGGCCGTGGCGCAGAAGAAATCGCCTCGCGCAAATTGATAAGGGAGTAGCGCCGGCATCTTGCCGGCTGTCTCGAGGGCGTCTCGCCCTCGGCGCGGCGGGCGAAGTCGCCCCCCGTACAGCCGACGGGACGGCGGCGCTGCTCTCAGGGAGAAACCGCCCCAAAAAACTTTGGGGACGCTCATCGCGTCCCCTTTGTCGTTGCCTGTTGCAGGTTCTTAGTGCTTTTTGCTGCTTTTCTTCTTTGCTTTCTTTTTGGTTGCCATGGATCTATTCTCCCTTTCCATTCTTCATGGAATTTCGCAACGATGTTTTGTTGCAACTAGTTGAATGTATAGAGTCAACGCAGAACGAAGTCAAGAGAAAAATGATCGAAGCGGGCGCATGCAACGTTGTACCAAAGTCACCTGCGCCACTCACTCACGAAAAAAATCACCGGCATCCCGGCTCACTCTCAATTTTTCTTCCGCAGAAACTGCCGGATCTTCAAAAACCCTCGTCCAGATTGATTTCCAGCACCATGTGTTCCAATTGCCGCTCCGCCTGATTGCGTTGCGCCTGGATGTCGGCGATCTCCTTGCGCAGAACGGCGAAGCGGTCCTCCTGGGAGTTAAGTTGCGAAGTGTAGCGCTGGATTAACGCTTTCTCTTCGGCGCTGCCCTTGAGCGCTTTCATATTTTCCCGCAGACGATTCTGGTCTTTGGTGATCTCCGCTACTTCCTGGTCGCGCTGGGTCACCTGCTGATTAAGGTCGCTGATCTTGCGTTTCTGTGCCAGGATGCGCTCGAAGGCCTGCTGCATTACCGGGGTGACGCGTTTCTGCTCCACTAGGATCGCGACGGTGTCGCTGTTGAGATTTGTAAGAACGTACTGCGCCTCTTCCGGGCGGGACTCGTCAACCGAGAGCGTTTCCGTCTTGCCGGCGTCGACCTTCACTCGAAAACGGTGAAAAGAAGCAGACGACTCCTCGGGCTTCGGACCATCTTTGGCGAGCTTCCAGTTTTCATCGGCGGGATGCTCGATAACCACGTCGCGGGGCGAGGCGTCCGCATTGTGGACAGTGTATTTCGTGCTCTGGCGCTGTTCGCGGGTCAGAACCATCAAGCCTTTGGCGATTTTGACGTGAGTATAAGGCTGCAGGTCTGACTCTGCCTGCGACTTCACCTGGACCGCCGTGTCGGCGGCATAGGAAAGCAATCGGCGTTCGTTGGGATGCACGGTCGCAAACACGCCTTCTCCGGCGAACGTGCCGCTGTCGATGATGTTGAACGTGCCGGAGTCGAGAGTCTGGCCGCTGGTGTTCTTCAGCCAAAGCGCGCGGAGAGCGCCTGTATCTTCGTTCCAGACCGTAACTTTGTCGGCTTCGATAGGCGCGTTCAGAATGGGCACCAGCGCGGACTGGTTCTTGGCCAGGGTGATCTTTTCTCCAAGGTCGTATTGGAAGAAGTCGCCAACTTCCTTGCCCTGCGCCTCCGAAGTTTGCCGCGCCAGCGCCGCATTGAGCATGCTCGGGGTCGTTGCCACGCCTAGGGCTTGGGCTGAAACCTCGACCGTTTCCGCCGCGCTGCCGATTTGCAGCGCGGAGTCGACCTGATTGCGTCCGTTGGGGCTAACATACGCGTTGGTTCGTTGTGTATTGAAGCCCGGCGAACTGAAATCCACCTTTACATTTCCGGCTGGGACATTGTGGAGGGTGTATCGCCCTGAGGAGTCGGCGGTGACGGTCTGGGAAAAACCGGCATCATTGCTTACCGTGACGTGAGCGCCCGGCACGACCGCGCCGGTGGGATCGCGAACGATGCCGGAGAGATTTCCGTTGCCGGATACACGGAACGAGCCTCCGCCAACCCCCCCACCTTGGCCCTCGCCATATCCAGGCGCAGGAGGAGGAGGCGCAAGTGCTTTATCTTCTTCGAGCGTCGCCTCGTGTGTTTGCGGAGTCAGTTGCACAGACTCCGGCAACGGGATCACCGGCCGCCGCGTGTAGAACGGCTGTGATATCTCCTGGATAAACGACTGTGGCGCGCCCGCCACCAGCGTCAGGTGCACGTCCTTCCAGTCTTCGCCGATCGTATTATCGACAATGGCCCAGCCTTGCAGCCGCGGCTTGGCCGCCGCCTTCTCCGGAAGAATGATGCGGTAGGTGCTTTTCCAAACGGGCACTTCGCTGACATAGCTGACGAAAACCTCGCGCTCTCCGGTTCCCGAGGCCGAGATGGTCATACGCCGCAGATCGCGGGAGCGTGAGGAACTGACGAGACTCAAGTAGCGGCCCACCTCGTCATTCAAGTCGCGATCGGCAAGGCGGACCGAAGTGCCGGGGCCAAGTTCGAAATTCCGCATTTCTCCCGTATCGCTGATGATGGAAAACTCGGTGCTCTCAATTACATCGCCCTTGGCCGTTTGCCTCTTCGTTTTGTCCACGCTGAGCAGCTTGCCCGTGGCAGTTGACGAACCGCTGTGCACTTCAACTCGTGCGCCCCGGAGAGCGACGAGAAAATCGTCGCGGCCAATCTCCTCGCTGAACGGCAGGCGCAAAGCTTTGAGGCGTTCCGCCAGCGGAGCGATGGAGTTGTAGCGCACCGATGAGATGCGTCCTTCTCCGAGATCGACGACCGTCAAAGACTTGAGCACGTCGTTGAGCTGAGACGTAGTGAAGTCTATGTTCAGTTCCTGCCGTCCGCGGACCCGGGCCGAATGCTCGAAATACCCGACACCGTTTTTGTAGAGAACCACGCGCTGCACCGGCAGGCGGTTGTACTCCTCCGAGCCGGAAACTTGGGGCATCGCGGCGGTCTTGGGCGCCGATTTCTGAGCATAAGCGGAAGCAATAATGAAGATGAGCAAAAGAACTCGGATGCAATTCGACATGAGGCCAACTCCTAGCCTGAACGTCTTAATCCTGTCCACTTGCGCTCGCCGGTGCCGCCGACCCCGCAATCATTATCGGCAAGGTGATCATGAACGATGCCCCTCCACCCGGAGCCGAGGCTGCTTCGATGTTGCCTCCGTGCTCGCGCAGCAGGGTTTTGCAGATGCTCAACCCCAGGCCAGTCCCGCGGCCAGGGCGCTTGGTGGTGAAGAACGGATCGAAGATGTGGGTCAGATTTTCGGGCGCGATTCCCGGGCCGTCATCCTGAAACACGACGCAAACCGACTCCGGCTTGCGTTCGATGCGCACGCGAATCGTGCCTTTCTCCCGGCTTTCGCGGATGGCCTGTTCCGCGTTCAGCAGGAGGTTCAAAAATACCTGCATCAACTGATTGGGATCGGCCACCACCGCGGGCAGCGACGGCTCGGGCAGAAAATCGACCGTGATGCTGCTCTTCCGCAACGGGTAGGTCTGCATCTGGACGGTACGCTGCACCAGTTCGTTGAGATCGACCTGGCTGCGTCCAGGCGCCGGCGGCCTGGCGAAGTATTGCAGGTTCTGCACAATTTCCGCTGCGCGCCGCGCCTGTTGATGCAGAATCGTGATTTGCTTGCGCGCGCCTTCGGTAACCTCGCCTTCCTGCAGCAGTTCCGCCATCCCCAGAATGCTGGTCAGCGGATTATTGAGTTCGTGGGCGAAGCCGCCGATCATTTGCCCCATGGCCGCCAGACGTTCGCTCTGAATAACTTGCTGCTCCAGCTTTTTCTCCATGGTCACGTCTCGGACGGAGATGATCACGCCGGCCGGATTGCCATCGGCATCGAGCAGTGGACTAGCCATGCCGAGCATGGTGCGCCAACTGCCGTCGCGGTGCCGGGAGCCATATTCACATGAGGTCAGCACGCTCTCACCACTAGCAACCGTCCGATAGAGCGAGGCCAGTTGCGGCGAAGTATTCTCGGCATCGTCCACGTTCTTGCCCATGAGGTGTTCCGGTCCGTAGCCGAGAAGTTCGCCGATGCGCTTGCTGACGAATGTGTACTGTCCCTTCAGATCGAGCACAAGAATCAGATCGGGGAAGCTTTCGAGCAGTCGTCGGCGAAACTCCTCCTGCCGCTGCACCTGCTGCTCCAGCGCCCGCTTGTCGGTAACGTCCACCAGCGTGCCGTGGTAACGGACCACCCGTCCCGATTCGATCACACCGCTCGATGTATCCACACATACCGCGACCCCGCCATCTTTTCTGCGCAGCCGCACCTCGCGCGTGCTCGTGCGCCCGCTCTGGCTTCCTCTCGGCCCCAAAACAGGATCGCTGCCCCCCTCAACATTCAGTTGGTTCGGCGCCAGGTTTAACAGCTCTTCCTTACTGTCGTATCCAAGAATCGAGACGAAGGCCGGGTTCACCTCGAGCAGCTTGCCTTGTGGACTGCTGATGTACACGCCTTCCTGCAGAGACTCGAACAGTTGCGTAAAGCGCTGCTCCTTCTCCCGTTGCCCGGTGATATCGCGCGCCAGCACACTCGCTCCAGTGACCTCGCCGCCCTTTACGATGGCGCTCACCACGCAGTCGTAGTAGCGCCGCCGCGGATCGCTCGTGAGCTGAATCTCGACCACTCCCGACCAGTTGTGCTTCTCCAAGAACCGTTCCACGGTGATAGGCGTTTCCGCCTCCAGCGGTCCGCCCAGGAATTCCGCAAGCTTGTGACCCACCAGCTCCGAATAAGGAAGCTTGAGAATCTCCGTGGTGCGCCGGTTCACCGTTTTCAGCGTGCCATCGAGGGAGACCGCGAGCGCCACGTCATCGAGCGAGTCGATCAGTTCCTTGAAGTTGCGTTGCGAATGCAAAATCAACTGGCCCAGTTGATCCAGTTGCTCTTCCGACGGCGTAGCGCCGGCGGTCGTCTTGAAACTCTTCAGAATCTGATTAAGTTCCGCAACCTCGCGCTTGCGCCCGAAGGCATACGCGGCAAATAAAATGACAAGCACGAAGAGTCCGGCTGGAATCGCCCACAGTTGGTAAGGAAGGTCTTTCAGTTGTTGCCACGACAATGCCGCTACCGCCGCCGCCATCAGTACGAGCAGGCCAATCGCCCATCGCCACAACTGGCTCTCTTCACGCTCCAGCGGGGAGGCCGGATCGGGGTGCTCGGGGGGACGCTGGTTGGAAGCACCTAGGTCGCTCATTGGGGGACTCGGCCAGCGGAAACCGCTCTCCGCGATTGCCTCTAGCGTAGCACCGAAAGCGGCTGTTCAAAACACAACGTTCCATCACGGTAACCGGGTGATGGCCGTCACAGCGGCCCATTTTGGCACCGACTATGATGTGCTCAAGGATCTCCCATCCTGCGCTGCCCCCTTCGTGTGCTTAAAGGTGCCCCCCATGCTCTATAAAACTCTGAGTGCGGCCGTTTACGGCATTGACGCCAACATTATCGAGGTCGAAGTGGACGTCTCGGGCGTCAAAACCCAGGAAGACCACTTTCACACCGTCGGACTGCCCGACGCCGCCGTCCGCGAAAGCCGCGACCGCGTGCGGTCGGCGCTGAAGAACTGCGGCTACGATATTCCATCCACGAACATCACCATCAATCTGGCCCCGGCCGACATACGCAAAGAGGGTTCTGGCTTCGACTTGCCGATGGCGCTCGGCATCCTCGGCGCCTACGGCGGCCTGAATAAAAAAGAGGTGCCGGACGCGCTGTTTGTGGGCGAACTTTCGCTGGACGGAAGGGTGCGTGGAGTGCGTGGCGCGTTGCCGATTGCAATTGAGGCGCGTAGGTCAAAGATCAAACGCCTGGTCGTGCCCGAGGTCAACGCCCGTGAAGCCGCGATGGTCGGGGACGTTGAAGTTTATCCAGTCAAGTCTTTGCTCGACGTCATTCACTTGATCAATTCCGGCAACGGAGTTTCGCGCCTGCAGGTCGACACCGGTCACCTGCTCAGCGAGGCACAGCAGTTTCATGTGGACTTCAAAGACGTTCGCGGGCAGCAAACCGCCAAGCGCGCGCTGGAAGTCGCCTGCGCCGGCGGTCACAACATACTGATGATCGGGCCTCCGGGATCGGGCAAGACAATGCTGGCAAAACGCATGCCGACCATCCTTCCCCCGTTTACGTTTGAAGAAGCGCTCGAAACCACCAAAATTCACAGCGTGGCCGGAGTGCTCGACGCGCATGCCGGACTGGTCGGTCTCCGTCCGTTTCGCGCGCCTCATCACACCATCTCCGACGCAGGACTGATCGGCGGCGGCGCAATTCCGAGGCCTGGCGAAGTTTCGCTGGCCCACAATGGCGTATTGTTTCTCGACGAATTTCCCGAATTCCCGCGCAATGTGCTCGATGTAATGCGCCAGCCGCTCGAAGATGGAACGGTTTGCATCGCGCGGGCTGCCATGTCGCTGACCTTCCCCGCGCGCTTTATGCTGGCCGCGGCGATGAATCCCTGTCCCTGCGGATTTCACAACGACCGCAGCCGCGAATGCCACTGCACCCCGCCCATGATCCAGCGCTATGTTTCTAAGGTCTCGGGACCGCTGCTCGACCGCATCGACATCCACATCGACGTTCCGGCGGTAAATTACAAAGAAATGCGCAGCCCGAAAGAGTCGGAGAGTTCAGCGAAAATCCTCGAGCGCGTGGTCCGCGCCCGCGACGTCCAGTTGCTGCGTTTTTCTACCGGACGCGAAAAGGTCTACTGCAACGCGCAGATGTCGACTCAGTCCATTCGCAAGTTCTGCGAACTCTCGGCCGATTGCGAGCGCCTGCTGGAGCGCGCCATGGCGCAGCAAGGACTTAGCGCCCGCGCGCACGACCGTATCCTGAAGGTGGCGCGCACGATTGCGGACCTGGACGGTATTCCGCAACTTGAGCCGAAACATATTGCTGAGGCGATTCAGTATCGGACGCTGGACCGAACCTATTGGGCGTGACGCTCGCGACAGTCCTGAAAGCGGGTTGGAGAATGTAATGCAGATGCAGTACAATGAGGGAGAGGAGACTCTCATGCCCGCAAATGCTCTGGTGCAAACCCGGATCGATCCCGCAGTGAAAAAGCGTGCCGCAGTGGTGCTGGAAGAAATGGGGATAACAGTCTCGGAAGCAGTGCGCATCCTATTAACGCGGACCGCGAACGAAGGGGCACTCCCTTTTGCACTGACCAAAGACGCCGCCGCGCATGATGCATGGTTCCGCGCCAAGGTGCAGGAAGCGCTGAACGATCCACGTCCGGGGATCCCCCACAAAGAAGTCGAAGCGCACTTCTCGAGACGGCGGGCCGCAGCTTTGCGCAGAGTCAAATCCAAGGTGCGATAGTGCGGATCGAGTGGTCTGTTCTAGGGCAGGCCGACCGTAACGCGATCTTCGACTACATCGAAGCGGACAGCCCTCAGGCCGCAGTCACCGTTGATGATCGTATCCGGGTACAAGTCGAGAGATTGCTGCGGTTCCCGGAGAGTGGCCGTCCGGGCCGCGTCGAGGGGACACGGGAGCTGGTTATTGATCGCACGCCTTACATCGCCGCTTATCGCATTGCGGGTGACACGGTATGGGTTTTGCGTGTGTTGCACGGTGCCCGGGAGTGGCCAGCGGACATGTCCGAAGGGCCGCAGAAATGAACTTTCCGCATGGCAGGCCAATATATGTTATATTAAAATATAATGTGGAGGTTCGTCATGCACACTACTAGCTTGCGCAAAGTCGGGGGATCGGTCATGTTGGCCGTGCCACCGGCCATTCTGGATCTGCTCCAGCTTGAGGCTGGCGCGACGGTGGGTCTCGCCGTGGACGGAGAACGCCTGGTAATCCAGCCGCAGACCAAGCCCAAATACACGCTCGACGAACTGCTGGCAAAGTGCGACGCGCATGCTCCGCTCAGGAAAAAGGACCGCGCGTGGATCGATCTAGCGCCGGTGGGACGGGAGCTGTGAAACGCGGCGACATCTATCTCGTTTCTCTCGATCCTACCAAGGGGCATGAGCAGCAGGGCACCCGGCCCGTCCTGGTCGTCTCTCCGGATCGTTTCAACACATTGACGCGCGTGCCGATCGTTGTTCCGATCACTTCCGGAGGGGCCTTTGCCCGCACTGCCGGGTTTGCCGTTTCGCTGGCTCACGCCGGGACGCGAACCGCCGGCGTCATTCGCTGCGACCAGCCTCGGCCCCTCGATCTGGCCGCGCGCAAGGGCCGCAAACTCGAAAGTGTGCCGCAACCCATCCTCGACGATGCACTCGCCAAACTCGCCACCCTTTTCGCTTGAAGCGGGACCTCTAATCGGCAGGATTGTTATTCAGTTTGATATTTTCGATGGCAGAGCAGCGGCCTCAGGCTGAGGCAAGCTCCTTTTGCGCCGGGATCGGGAAAGGTCTGATTCTTGGCAGCCTATTTTTCGGGCCTTCCAAAGATCGCAATTGGTCTGCATCTTCAGCCAAAATTCGGGAGACGTATGCGGCATCGCCTTGGCGAGTCTCACGCTCATCGCGGCTGAAATACCGGCGCGACCGTTCAGAATCCGGGAAAGATTCGGCCGGGTCACGCCAAGGCGCTTGGCCGCCTCCTTCACAGTCATACTGCCGAGGTAATCCTTCAAAACTTCGCCCGGATGGGATGGATGGAAAAGCATGCCGCCTATTGAGTCATTGAATCGAGGATTGAATTATTGAAAGTCAAAACCTCACAAACTTTTCAATGATTCAATCCCTCAATGTCTCAATGATGCAATAGCTCCGCTCAGTCCGCGGCCGCGTTGCTATTGGACTTGGGTTCGCTGCCGCTGGCCAGCTTCTCCGCCTGGCTGAGGCGCAGAGCGCGGTTGGACGGCAACCCCGCGTCGCGGATCTTGTACAGTAGGGCTCGATAGCTGATGCCCAGCGTGCGGGCCGCCTGCTTTCGATTCCAGTGATGCTGCTGTAGCACCTTTAGTATGACTTTGCGCTCCAGATCGCGCACGCATTGGCGGGTCAGCTTCTTCAGAGAAATCGGACCGTCCAGCGAGATCTCGGAACTGAAAAAGTCCGGCTCGCGGGCCACCAAGTCGTTGGTGATGACTTCCTCATGGCCCAGGATTACGTAGCGCTTGATCAGGTTTTCCAGTTCGCGGATGTTCCCCGGCCAGTGATATTTCTGCAAAACCGCCAGCACTTCACTCGAGAGCGGCCGCGCCTTGCAATTGAATTTGCGGTTATAGTATTCGAGAAAGTAAGCGCACAAATCCTGAATGTCGCCGCGCCGTTCTCGCAGCGAAGGCATGCGCAGATTCACCACGTTGATGCGGTAATAAAGGTCCTGGCGGAAAGATCCCGATTCGATCTCCGCTTCCAGGTTGCGGTTGGTGGCGCAGACTACGCGCACTTCCACTTTCTTGTCTTCCTGCGCGCCGATGCGGCAGAACTGCCCGTCCTGCAAGAGTTGCAAGAGCTTGGATTGCAGCGAAGGGTCAAGCTCCGAAATTTCGTCCAGAAACAACGTACCGCGATGGGCCAGTTCAACCCGCCCCGGCTTGGAGCCAAAGGCGCCGGTGAAGGCTCCTTTTTCGTAGCCGAAAAGTTCGCTTTCCAGCAACGTCCCGGGAATCGCCGGACAATTCACTTTCACATAAGGACCGACTTTCCAGGGCGACAGCCCGTGAATCAGCCGCGCGATGATGTCCTTGCCCGTGCCGCTCTCGCCGGTGATCAAGACCGGAACATTGGCGGCGGCGACTTTGGCCAGCCGCGAACGAACCGATTGCATGACCTCAGAATGGCCGAAGATAATATTGTCGGGTGGAATCTCTCCGAGCGATTGCGCCAGAGAACTTACCGAAAGTGACGTCATTCTACCGATACCCCTTTGCGGTGAGTGTTCACCTGCATGCACTAAAAGTGCATCCGAAGCACCAAACTGGGGGGCGAAGCAGAGCGAGTTGCACTATTTGTGTAACGCTCAGCTTATGAATGGCTTCCAGAGATCATACGCCGGGAGAGAGGGAATGTGTCATGGCACCGAAGTGCTACCAGGGTGTAGGCCAAACGAGGGAAAAACATTTCACACTGCGATACGGATTTTCCTCAAATGCCGGCCAGAAACAGCCGAACCGTCCGTGTGCAATGGGCGGGCGAATTTCAAACCCAACAGATGATATTCATCCAGATGCCCAACCCACACCGTCTTTGCCTGCATGATTCGCGAAGCGGTTTTCAACCCTTCCGCCGGCCCAATGGGAGCGCTCGGGATCTCCACTGAAACCGAGGCTGATTTAGGCAAAGAACGGCGAATTACCACCAAAGCGCCCCCCGCAGAGATATTAACGGCCGTGGCAAACTCTAGGGAATCCTTGCCGTTTTCGTCGCGGGTACGGATAAAAACCGGAATGGCCAGCTGCAGTCGTGCCCACTTTCGTTGTTCCTTCTTCGATAAGCTACGCTGCACAGTTTTGTCCGGCCAATCGGAGGTATTAAGCACCGCCAAGACCGCACCTTATGGGCCAAACATCGAAACCATCCTGCATGACGGGACATCCCGCCAGAACTGGCTCCTGACAGGCAGATTACCGGGACTGGCTCAACCCGCCGTGAATCTCGCATTGACCCATGGTCATACCTTAAGTGCAACATTTTTCGCTCCTAAGGCCATCTGAATGGGGGTAATTCCGTTGACACTCCAGTGAAGCTGACATACGATTACTTCAACCCCCCTTTCGACAGAGCGGTATGAGAAATCCCTCTCCCTGATCACTGAGCGCTATTGGTTTGCCATGGCTTCGATGTCTGAAAAAAGCCCCGCCGCAATCCCGACCGGTACTTCCCCCAAAGATGGCTTGCCGTCAATGACCTCGCCGCAGGCGGGTGCGACGGCTTCCGGGGACGACCTCGCCCGCGACCTCGAACAATTGCGCGATCGTTTTCGCAAGACCACCAACGCCCTGGCATCCGCCGCCCACGATCTCAAGACCCCGCTGGCGATCCTCAATGGCTATATCGAACTGCTGCGAAGTGAAAAACTTGGATCGCTTAACGACCGGCAAAAAGAGGTGATGGGCGACATGTTTTCGAGCGGCCAGCGCCTGCAGCATTTCATTCAGGACTTCCTCACCTTTAGCGTGCTCGAAATCGGCGAACTGCGCATGCAGTACATTGAAGGCGACATGAATGCCTGTCTGTCGGAAGTTTGCCGCCTATGGTCGGCTCGTTTTCAGGAGCGCGGCCTCGCCTTGTACTTTCTCGCCAATGACAAGTTGACTCCTTTTGCCTTCGATGCACCTAAGATCCAGCGCGTGATTTCCAACCTTTTGGAGAACGCGTGCAAGTACACCCCGCAGGGCGGTACCGTCTGGCTGCATGCCGAGCCACACATGTGGGAACGTCGCGGTGCGAGCAAGAGCGCGGTCAGCGGAGAGCGACGCCGCCAGGCGACGAACGTGCCGAATGCAGTTAAAGTAAGTGTGTCCGATACCGGCCCGGGAATTCGGCCGGAGTTTCACCTCGAGATTTTTGATGACTTTTTCCGCCTGCCCGGCAGCGAATCCGCCGAAGGTATGGGTCTGGGACTGGCCATCGCCCGGCGCCTGCTGCAAGGAATGAGCGGTAAGATCTGGGTGGAGAGTGAACCCGGCGCGGGCGCCAAGTTTTCGTTTCTCATCCCCCTGAAGCCAATCTTCAGCAGCTCTCAACGAGGGAACAAATGAGCGAAGCCGCCAACATCCTTTTGGTGGATGACGAACCGGGAATGTTGCGCTACATCCGCACCCTGCTGGAAGTGGATGAGCATAAGGTTCAAACCGCCAGCACCGGCGAAGAAGCGGTCGAGCGTGTCGAAAAAGGGCTGCACCCGGACATGGTGTTGCTCGATCTGCTGATGCCCGGCATCGACGGATTGCAGACT
>JBAVAA010000674.1:0-6641 GCA_049585515.1 Terriglobales bacterium
TGCGCGGCGCGCGGATTTGCCGGCGTGTAGCCAGTCACGTCGGTGACTCGTTTCTGGGTCTTTGCCTGGATCATGAATTCCAGAAATTTGTAAGCCAGATCTTTGTTCTCGCTGCCGGCGGTGATCATCAGATGATCGATCCATCCTGTGGTGTTTTCTTTGGGAATGGTTTCGCCTACGGGAAAATTCGCTTTGCGCAACTGATTGGTCATGAGCGGCCAGCCCATGGCAATAACGATCTCGTGGTTCTCGAACAGATTAGTGAGTTCACCGCCCGTGGACCAGATCTTGCGAATGTTGGGCTTCAGCTCTATGAGTTTTTTCTTGACGGCGTCGAGTTGATTGTCGCTGAGGTTGTAAAGATGACTGGGATCGGGCTTGTCATAGCCGAGGAGTTGCGCCGCCATGTAAACGGTGGAGAGATCGTCCCACACGGAAACTTTTTCCTTTAGCTTCGGGTCCCACAAAACATTCCAGGTCTCGGGAGGCTTGGGAAATGCGGTAGTGTCGTAAATCATCGGGTCGGGTCCCCACATGAAGGGCACGCCGTAGACGTTGCCTTTCACGCGGACCAGCGGCAATGAAGTTAGCTGCGGCGAAAGCTGGCCGTAGCTGGGCAGTTTGGCGAGATCGAGCGGGGCGGCTAGGCCTGAGGTTGCAATCATGGTCGCCACATCGCTGGAGGGGGAAATTATGTCGTAGTTGCCCGCGCTGCCGCCGCGGAGCTTGGCAACCAGTTCATCGCTCGAGCCCATGTAGGAGGCGGATACTTTGCAGTGGTTCTGCTCTTCGAACGTTTTCACAAAAGAGGGATCGGCGTAGCCTTCCCAGACGAGCAGATTCAGAGTGGGAGTTTTCTTGGCGCAGGAGGCGAAGAATGCAATCGGCAGCAGGGCGAACAGCGCGAACATCGATCTGCGGAACATTATTTATCGTCCTCCACGAATCGAAAAACGGAGATGCTGCGGAGTCAGCTTGTGAGGATTCAGTCGTCCCTCCGGGACTCGATCTTTTTGCGGCTTTTCCCAGCGCTGAAGCGCTGGGCTATACTCGGTCGCCCCTCCGGGGCTGGGCTTCGTCTACCTTCTACGCCGTGCCTTAAAATGTCGGCGGCGTGTTTACCCACAGCAACCAGGTCTCGCTGCGGCCGGGATTTTTCCAGCGATGGGGCGTTGCGCTCTCAAAGTAAAAGCTGTCGCCGCGTTTCAGATGGTACTCTTCGCCCTCCAGAGCGATCTGCAACTCACCACGCAGCACGAACAAAAACTCCTCGCCTTCATGGGCGTAGGGCTCCCCGCTGTCAGCGTGAGGCTTGATACGGAACAGGTGCGGCTCCATCACTTTGTTGCCCCAGGCGAGTAATTCCATGCGGACGCCGGGGCCCGCTTCGAGCACCTTGCGCTTGGGCGGGCGCACCAATCGGGTATTCAATTCCGTCGTATCGAAAAAATCAAGGATGTTGGTTCGATAGTAGCGTGCTAGCCTGCGCAGGGTACCGACGGAGGCGCTCATCTGGGAACGTTCGAGCGCGCTCAGGAAGCCGACTGAAATATCCGCGGCCGAGGCGACTTCCGCGAGACTAAGAGCGCGCTGGGTTCGCAGCCGGCGCAGTCGGGGGCCGATCGTTGTTCCTACAGTGCCATTGCTGGGCGCAGGCTTGATAACGCCCTCGCGCTTGAGCGTCTGCACGATGGCGGCGGCGTTCAGTCCGCGGACCTTGCGGAGGTAGCGCGCTTTCTTCAGCAGGCGCACATCATCGTTGGTGTAAAGACGATATTGACTATCGGTACGCTGGGGACGGGTAAGGCCCCACTTTTCCCATCCTCGAATCGCCGAGGGAGAAATCCCGACAAGGCGGGCCACGTCACCGATTTTGAGATGGACTTGGGCGTCGCTCGACATGATTCGAAATATGCCTGCTGGTCGCGCCGCGGGAAACGCACTTTTCCGCTTGACAGAAAGCCGCGGAATCTCTAACCTTGCGCGATTATAGCAAGGTTTGCGTTCCGTGCAAGTCGAATTCGGACCTGACAAGTCCGCTCTCGAGATCTGGAGGACTGTTCCATGCCGTCAGCAAAACTGTCCCGGATGTCCAACTGGCTGGTTTTTTCTAGCTTGATCCTTGGCCTGTGCCTGATCTGTTCCACGCTGCTGTTTGCCCAGGGCACCGGCGGCCGAATTCTGGGGCGCGTTACGGATTCGAGCGGCGCCGTGCTGGCCGAAGTAAAAATTATGCTCACGAACGAAGCCACGGGTGTGAGCAGCGATACCACCACTAACAGCAGCGGCGATTACGGCTTCCCGCAGGTTCCGGTGGGAACTTACACGCTGTCCTTCGATCTGACGGGATTCAAGACGAACGTTCGCAAGGGAGTCGTGGTCGACCTGAACCAGGTGATCACGCTGAACACGGGCCTGCAGGTCGGCGAAACCAAAGAGACTATCGAAGTGACTTCCGAGGCGCCGCTCGTGGACACGACCAGCACGCAACTCGGGGCGATTATGGACTCGCGGCAGGTCTCGAACCTGCCACTGAACACGCGCGACACCTACCAACTTCTGCAGCTGCAGCCGGGAGTGATGTCCACTGTCGGGTCGAGTAATTCACTGGTTTATGGAAGCGACAATGCGGGTGCGGTGTCGGTGAATGGCGGGCGTGGGCGCTCCAACAATTTCAGCGTCAATGGCGGCGATGCCAACGATCTCTTCGCCAACCTTCCGACGGTGCAACCTTCGCCCGACAGCATTGAGGAGTTCCGCGTCCTTACCAATACTTTCGACGCGGAATATGGGCGCAATTCCGGTTCGGTCGTCAACGTCGTGACCAAGTCAGGGACCAATAGTCTGCACGGGAGTGCCTACGAGTTCTTTCGCAACAAGGTGCTCAATGCCAATAACTACTGCCTGACCGCGGCAGCGCCCAATGACCTTCCTTGCGAGAAGCCCCAGTTCAATCAAAACCAGTTCGGAGGCACTTTTGGAGGACCAATTCGGAAGGATCGAACATTCTTCTTTGCGTCATACGAAGGGCGCCGCATTCGCCAAGGTATCCAATCGCCGGCAGTCGGCGTGCCCTCGGCGGCGGAGCGGCCCAGCGCAACCCAGCCATACGCTGACTTTACCGACATAGGAGGCTTCGACACTCAAAATCCCGGTACGGCTGTGCTGAACAATCCGCAACTTCTCGATAACCGCCCGGGGTGCGACTTGGCTGTCGGTTATCCGGCCGGGATTCCTGCGGGAACGCTGTACACCAGCATTTTCCAGAATAATCAAATCCCGCTGGCCTGCATGGATCCTACCGCGGTCGATCTTCTGCAGTTTGTTCCCACCCCGCCGGGCGGCGGCAATAAGATCAGCACCGTCCCAACCGAGGCCGTGCGCGGCGATCAGATCACGGTTAAAGTCGATCACAGACTGAATGAGAAGCAGAACCTGAGCTTCTATTACTATTTCAACGACGATCGCACGCACAATCCTTTTGCCAACTTCGAACTGGCCGGCGCCGATCTCCCCGGCTTCGGAGACATTGTGGCGGAGCGCTTCCAGCAGTGGAACATTACTCATACCTGGACAATCAGTAACAGCACGGTGAATGAATTCCGTTTCAATTACAATCGCGAGGGCCAACAGACGTTCCAGCATCCGGCGAATACCGAACTGGTGCAGAATTCGTGCCCCCTGGCTCCCGCTTGGCTGACGGCCGTAGCCTACCCTCCCGGCACTTCTCCCGGCACTCCTCCCGCATGTTTTTACGGTGACGGATCCACCGATTCCCAGGGCAGCCAGTTTGGCATCCATCCAATGCTTAACGCCAATCGCGAGGGGCTTCCCTTCATCTTTCTTTCGGGCGGATTTTCTATCGGCAATGATTGGGAAGGAGAGCTTCCGCAGACAGGGAATTCGTTCCAGTGGGCGAATAGCTTAACCAAGATTTCGGGCAATCATACGATGAAGTTTGGCGTGGACATTCGCCGGCAGCAGTTCAACCAATTCTATTACTACAATATCAACGGCGAATTTGACTATTACGGGGGAGGACCCAATGACACCGGTTCGGCTAACCTGTTCCCTAATTTCCTGTTGGGCCTTCCCGATACATACGGGCAGGGTTCGCCGCAAAACGAAGAGATTCGCAACACTGGCTTGTACTTGTTCGCGCAGGACAGCTGGAAGATAAGGCCGAATCTGACCTTGAACTATGGGCTGCGCTGGGAGTTGAACACGCCGCTCGCGGATAAGGCTCAGCACGTCGAGACTTTCCGGCCGGGCCAATCGTCTACCGTCTTTCCTTGCGGAGGCGCCAGCACCGACTGTTCGTCGCAAGATGCGGTTGGGCTCGTGGTTCCGGGTGATCCCGGTGTCCCTCCGGGCATGACGCAGACCTATTACAAGGCATTTGCTCCGCGCATCGGCATTGCCTGGAGTCCAGGCACTTCCGGTAAAACCAGCATTCGCGCGGGCTGGGGACTCTTCTATAACCCGATCGAGCAGCTGGTGCTGGCCCAATTCGGCGCAGAGCCTCCGTTTGGTGGTAGCAGCGTTGTTTCCGAGACGCAATTTGACCTGCCATTTCTTGGTCAGGACGGTGTGACTACATATCCGAATCCGTTTAACGGAGTGATCACTCCCACACGAGGCAACCCTCAGGACTGGGCAAGGTTCGAACCTATCGATCTCTACGGCGATTTCCAACCGCATATGCGTACCCAGTATTCCGCGCAGTACAACCTAACGATCCAGCGCGAGTTATCGAAAGACATGAAGCTGGAAATCGGCTACGTGGGATCGCAAGGGCATCGCTTGCTGGCTACACATGACATCAATTACTCGAACCCCCAGACCTGTGTCGACATTTACAACATCGCGGCGGCCAACCCCGCCAACGTCACGGACGGATTCGGGGACCAAGTTTCGTGCGGGCAGTTCCTCGAAGATGCCCCTTTCGTGATCACTCCCAATACCGTGCTGCCGGT
Organism: Terriglobales bacterium; assembly: GCA_049585515.1. Lineage (GTDB taxonomy): Bacteria > Acidobacteriota > Terriglobia > Terriglobales > Acidobacteriaceae > Acidiflorens. The sequence continues at coordinate 4,977 of JBAVAA010000674.1, forward strand.
GAGCCTGCATCTGCCTTATGCCCAGAACAACTCGGTAATTCCAGCGGGAACTAACGTTGGGCCAAATGGCATTGCCCTGGTCGGCCTCCGCCCCTATTCTTCTCCGCAGTGCAACCCGCTGACGGGCTGGGACCCCGGCAGCCAGTCTTTTGTAAATGGCTGCCCGGTAAGCGGAATTCCAGTGTTTACCGGCGTCTTTGCTCAGGACACGATTGCCAGCTCATCCTATAACTCGTTGCAAGTTTCGTTGGACAAGCGCTTTGCCCACGGGCTCCAATTTACCGCAGCTTACACGTATAGCAAATCCATTGACGAGGCCTCCAGCTTTGAGGGTATTTTGAACCCGCTGCCGGGCGCCAATAACTACGCGCGGTCGCTCTTTGACGCGCGCCACCGCTTTGTTGTTAGTTATTACTGGGATCTGCCGGTAAGAAAATATAGCGGCTTTGCGGGGAAGGTGCTGGATGGTTGGGCTGTGTCGGGTATTACGACCTATCAAACTGGGTTCCCGATTCGTATCACGTCGTCCTCTGACAATGAGTTGATGAACAGTTTCGACTTTGAGTTGCCCGGAGAGCCCGATCAGATTGCACCGTTTAGTTGGCAAAGGCCGCAGAGCAACGGCAATTATTATTTTAATAACTCTTCGATTTTCACTGAAAGCGGAGTCTTCGGCCGGGTTGGCAATGCTCCGCGTACAATCTGCTGCGGACCGGGAATCAGCCAGACTGATATCTCTTTCATAAAGAACATCCCGATCAGCGAACACTCTCACTTCGAATTCCGAGGAGAGATCTTCAATGTCTTCAATCATACGCAGTTCTACAATCCGGACGGCAACAGCACCGACGGTGACCAATTCGGTCAGGTCACTCAGGTGAAAGATCCGCGGCTGGCGCAGTTCGCCTTGAAGTTTTACTTCTAGTTCGAAAGAATAGAAGGGAAGTGTCCGATCCCTGGGTGGCTTCGGCCGCCCGGGACCAATCTAATGGCCGATCCGGCCTGAGCTACTAATGGAGAATACGATGTACCCCGCATTGAAGAAAGAGCTCGATACGTTCGAGCGTCGCACTCCGAAGTCCGCCGAAGCGCATAAGAAGAACCTGAAGCGCCTGCCGCTGGGCGTGGCCAGCAATTATCGCGCTTACGAACCTTATCCGATTTTTGTGGCGGAAGCGTCGGGCAGCAAGTTTCGCGATCTGGATGGAAACGAGTATATCGACCACAATCTATGTTTCGGCACGCTCATGGCGGGGCATTCACATCCGGCGGTGATTAAGGCCGTCGAATCGCGTTTGCACAAGGGCACGGCCTATGGGATGCCGCACAACATGGAGTGGGAACTGGCGGAGGAAATCTGCACGCGCTTTCCGGTCGAGATGTGCCGCTTTGGCAACAGCGGGACGGAAGCCACGATGCATACGATTCGTCTTGCTCGCGCGGCCACGGGGCGCGACAAGATCATCAAGTTCGAGGGCGGTTACCACGGACTGCATGATGCGGCGCTGGTCAGCGTTAAGCCGCATCCGCCCGCGGACGATTTTGGCGACATCAAGAACCCAAAACCAGTGTCGGGCGGAGCGGGGGTGCCCAAGGCGAGCATTGCTAACGTGCTGGTTGCCACGTTTAACGATCTGGAAACGGTGGAGCGACGCTTTCGCGAGA